>CAYFRV010000226.1:0-5012 GCA_964345495.1 uncultured Bacteroidales bacterium
AAATGATTTTTCAGTTCTTAAATTTAGATATCAATAATTTTGTAACACCGTTTTTGGATAATTTTGATGTTATAAATCATCGCACAACCTCATAACAGACTACTAGTTAAAACTTTGAATATTCCTGAAAGCGCCTAAATATATCAAAAAAAAGCAGGTTCCTCCAATGTAGAAGAAGCCTGCTTTTGTGACTCAGCTGGGTCTCGAACCCAGGACCCTCGCCTTAAAAGGGCGATGCTCTACCAACTGAGCTACTGAGTCGGTGCAAAAGTAATACCTTCTTTTGATTCTGCAAACTTTTTAAGATGAAAAAAACAAAAAGATGTGGATTTTTTTATAACTTACGAATAATCAAAACAAAACATCCTTTATATTAGCAATAAAGGCTACTACTATCAATAAAAAAGGCTGTCCATTTCTGAACAGCCTTGTGACTCAGCTGGGTCTCGAACCCAGGACCCTCGCCTTAAAAGGGCGATGCTCTACCAACTGAGCTACTGAGTCGGTGCAAAAGTATATTAACTTTTTTTTTCTACCAAAACCTTTCCAATATTTTTCGCATTTTTCTATATCTTCTCTTCTTCTTAAATAATAAGGAAAACAAATGAATTGATTATCAATAAATTTAAAAGAAGTGCTTTATTTCAGAGCTTTTTTTATCAAAAATCAATAAAAATTGAATACTTTTAAGCTTGATTTTAACTAATAAATGGGGAAAATGAAAGAAAAAGTTGTCATAATAACAGGTGCATCATCAGGAATTGGAGAAGCTTGTGTATACGACTACGCTGAAAAAGGACACATGGTCGTTATGGCGGCAAGAAACAAACAAAAACTGGAGAACATTCAAGCTAAAATGGCTGAATCAGGAAAGAAAGTATTAGCTGTCCCTACTGATGTATCAAAAGAAGAAGATTGCAAAAACCTCATTGATCAAACAGTACAAAATTTTGGAGGCATTGATATCCTTATAAACAATGCTGGTATTTCAATGAGAGCTCTGTTTAAAGATATTGAAACCGATGTGATAAAACAGTTAATGGATGTTAACTTCTGGGGAACTGTATATTGTAGTAAATATGCATTACCTTATCTTATTGAAAGAAATGGCTCTTTAGTGGGTGTGTCATCTATAGCAGGTTTTCAGGGTTTACCGGGGAGAACGGGTTACTCATCATCAAAATTCGCCATGCATGGTTTTTTAGAAACATTGCGAATTGAAAATCTTAAAAAAGGATTACACGTAATGATCGCTGCACCAGGGTTTACTTCAACTAATGTAAGAAAATCAGCACTCGGACCAGATGGAAAAAAACAGGGTGAAAGTCCACGTAATGAAGACCATATGATGTCACCAGAAAAAGTTGCCGCGATTATTTCAAAAGGAATTGAAAAGCGCAGGAGGCAGATAATTATTACAATGGAAGGGAAAATAACAGTACTGCTGCGAAGAATTTTTCCAAAATACATTGACCGCTTAACCTACAGAATTTTTGCCAAAGAACCGGATTCACCGTTACAATAGACAATTTTAAGCTTTATAATAAATTTTCGGTAACTTTAAACCATGTTTAAAATCGACACCCTTATTCATTTGCCTGTGCTTATTCTTCTTATAGTTGGTTTTATAATCTATTATTTCACAAGTGAATTTTTAAAAAAATATTTTGACCGGCTATCAAAGACAAAAGTTCCTTCCTTCTATTCTGTTATATATCAGCGCATTCTGGGTTTTTTGACTTTTGGGTTAATCCCTGCAGCACTAATTATAATACTTTATTCAAAATCGCTTGCAGACTATGGGCTCAATTTTAACCGGTTGCACATATCTGTCGTGTGGACGTTTCTACTGGGGATTGCTATCATTATAGCTAACTATTTTTTTTCAGGAAAAAAAGAAAATTTAAAAAATTATCCCCAAATACGCCTTAATAATTGGACTAAAGATAAACTACTAATAAACAGTACAACCTGGGGTTTATATTTATTAGGTTATGAACTAATGTTCCGTGGTTTATTGCTCTTCTCATTCTATTATGCTTATGGAACAGTCGTTGCAATTGCTGTAAATTGTGTGTTATATTCGCTTGTCCATATTCCTAAAGGAAAGAAGGAAACGTTTGGTGCGATACCTTTGGGAGCCATTTTAAGTATTATAACTTTAAATACAGGATCTCTTTTTGTCGCATTCGTTTTTCATGTAATCATGGCATTATCAAATGATTATTTTGCAATAAAAGCTCATCCGTCAATGAGATTTAATAACAAAAAATAATAACTAATGAAATATTTCATTACCGGCGCAACAGGATTCATTGGCGTTAACCTGGCTCATAAACTGGCAAAAGAAGGGCATAAAGTTAACGCACTCGTGAGAAGCAAAGAAAAAGCAAAGCTTTTAGACGATCCAAATATTGAAATATATTATGGTGATATTCATCAAACCCAAATTTTGGAAAAAGGCTTAGAAGGTGTAGATGGAGTCTTTCACCTTTCAGCTTTTGCAAGGCCATGGGCAAAAAACCCAAAAATTTACAATAAGGTAAATGCAGAGGGAACAAAAATCTTATATAAAATCGCCCAAAAGAAACAAATAGCTAAAATTGTACACACATCCACCGGTGGAACTTTCGGCCCTTCCTATGATCACCCTGTAAATGAAGAAACTATAAGGGATACAGATTTTTTTAACGAATACGAAAGTACGAAATTTATTGCTGAAAAAATTTCCAAGGATTATGTATTAAAAGGGATGAATATTGTTATTGTTCATCCCACAAGAGTTTATGGGCCGGGAATCATGACTAAAAGTAATGCAGTAACCTTTATGATCAAAAACTATCTTAAAGGTATATGGAGAATAATTCCAGGAGACGGAAGTAAAATCGGGAATTATGGATTTATTGATGATGTTGTAAACGGGCATATTCTTGCTATGGAAAAGGGCAAAGCTGGAGAACAATATTTACTTGGAGGAGAAAATGCAAGCTATGAATATTTTTTTAAATTGGTTCGGCAAATTAGCAATAAAAAATATAGATTAATAAAAATTCCAGTATGGCTTTTAATAGGCTTTGCAGCTATTCAAATGGGTTTAGCAAGAATGATTAATAAGCCACCACTGCTTCCCCCAAAATGGGTAAAAAAATACTTGTACAACTGGGGAACAAATAGTGATAAGGCAGTAAATGAATTAGGTTATTCAATCACATCTTTAGATAGTGGTATTCAAAAAACAATCAAATGGCTAAAAACAAACAATCAATAGAAGAAAAACAAATAACTGGTTTTGCTCTGATAACAGGAGCTAGCAAAGGAATCGGAAGAGCTCTTGCCATCGAGTGTGCAAAAAAAGAAATTGACCTGGCGTTGGTTGACCTGCCCAACTCAGGGTTACAAAATATTATAACTTATCTCAACAAGCATTACCGGATTACTGTTAAGTCTTTTGAGACTGATTTGACGGTTACACAAGCTCCGAAAAAAATACATCAATGGACAAAAAATGAAGAAATACCCGTGCAATTACTCATAAATAATGCAGGTTTAGGGCACTTAGGCCCCTTCAGCGAATATTCATATGCGTTTTATGAAAATATTATTCGTTTAAATATAGAAAGCGTTGTTCTGTTAACCCACCTTTTCCTGCCTGAAATTAAACAGCAAAAAGCAGGCTACATTTTAAACCTCGGAAGCGTAGCTTCTTTTTACCCAATTCCTTATAAAACAGTCTATTCAAGCAGCAAGGCATTTATTCTTTCTTTTTCTCAGGCTTTGAACTGTGAAATGAAAAAATGTAATGTAAAGGTAAGTGTACTATGCCCAGGGCCTATTATTACAAGCCCTGAGGTAATTCAAAGAATCAAACAAGGAGGTTTCTGGGCTAAGATTACTTCTATGCGGTCCAAAAAGATGGCAAGTATTGCGATGAAAGCTTTATTTAAGGGAAAACCGGTTATTGTTCCCGGGGCAATTAATAGGTTTTTTCTTTTAGTTGATAAAATAATTCCAGATAAGATAAAACTGCGAATTCTAGCAAAGAAATTTAATGTCAAAGAAAAGGTGGCAATATATAGTTCCGAAAAACCACCCAATTATATTAACGGAAAAAATACAAGTAAAGCGGAAAAGATAGAAGATAACAAGATCAAAATTTAATCTTTGAAAACAACCAAAGCAAAAAACTAAGGATTGCGCTAATTATTATCATTGATGTTATAGGTGCATACAGTCTGAAATTTTCCTGTTTTATTTTTATATCACCCGGCAGATTCCCGAACCACTGCAATTTATTTCCCAAAAAATACAGTAAAAGACCTAATATTAATAAGACGATTCCTGTAATAATGATATATTTACCGATTTGTTGCATAAATCAAGCATTTAAATAGAAAGGTTAATTTATAATATAGTATTGGTATTTATCATTTTGATTCGTAAATTTGCTAGAGAAATATAGATAGACAAAATTTTATCATTGTGAACAAAACTAAAATAATTCTTTTCTCTGTACTTATTATTCTTGGCTTCACTGCACTTTTTCTAATTAACAAACCCGACAAAGCTCCTAAAAGTGAGGCTTATGAGTTATTCTGTTCCTACAAGGGACGTGAAGGATTTACTATTATATCTTTTCCAAATTTTTTATTAAAACAAATTATCGAACAAACTGACTCAAGTTCATTAAATATTGAAAAATTGTCAAATCAAAAACTTTCCATGATGATTTTTCATGAAAAAAATGAACCCAACCATACAATATCTAAGGATTCTATTAATATCAAGTTAATCAACTTCCTAAATAATAATAACTTCAAACAATTCAAATCAAAAAAACGCAGCTACGGACAAAAAAACATATACTCTAAGTCCTTTGAAGACAAGTGGAGAGAATCTGTGATCATTTTTTCCGGGGATTCTTCTATCTTTGTTTTCAATCTCGTCAACAAATTAGACTCCAGCGAACTAACCAAATTAGCAAATACTCTGGAAAAAGAAAGAACTTCCTTTGA
>CAYFRV010000227.1:0-4997 GCA_964345495.1 uncultured Bacteroidales bacterium
TACTTATCCTCTCTTTTGATGTAATCTTGTGTGGTCATTTTAGCCATAGTCCTTATATTTAAACAATTAACAATTTATTATTTTTTAGTGGCACAATCTTAAAGAAAACTTTTTTGATTATCAAACCTTAACTCATTATTTTTGTCATATATACGTCTATTTTATAACATAAATTTTTAATTCAGGGTTTCTGCAAATTACGTGTAATGATTTCATTTTTTTATAAACCCCAAAAATCCATATTATGAGTGAAGAAAATTTAACACCGGAAAATGTTTTTAAGTTAATTAAGAAACGATATAGTCCGGTAATATTCTCCAGCCAAGAAGTAGAAGAAGAAAAACTGTTTCAGCTTTTTGAAGCTGCGCGCTGGGCCCCTTCAAGCTTTAATGATCAACCATGGAATTTCATTTACGGGGTAAAAGGCAAAGATGAGATCTACGATAAACTATTCGATTGTTTGCTTGAACCAAATCAAATGTGGGCAAAATATGCACCAGTACTTATGTTAAGCATTGCCAACATGATCTCTCCCACAACTCAAAAAGAAAATCCGTATGCTCTTCACGACACAGGGATGGCAGTAAGCAATCTATTGACTCAGGCAACTTCTATGGGACTTTATGCACATCAAATGGGAGGATATTCCAAAGAACAGGCAATTGAAAGCCTGAAGATTCCAAAAACTCATTCTCCTGTAGCAATGATAGCTATTGGATATCAAGGAAATGACGAGGATTTTCCTGAAGAAATCCAACAAAGAAACAATCAAGAACGAACCCGAAAATTACTTAAAGACTTTGTTTTCAATTCAGAATTTCTTTAAAAAGGAACTAAAAAAGTTCAGGCAAAAGGCGTGGTATGGTAAAGCTCTTGACATCTTTACTATTGTATTAATTATATTGATATTAATTCCCGCTACCCGAAAAGAGTTAATGACTTATGCCTCAAAAATAAAAATGCACCTGACTTCAGTAGAAAAAGAAGAAGTTGCAATTGGGCAGAATGATATAAACTCCTTAATACTTAAAAGCTCCTCTAATGTTCAATCCTCTTTAGGTGAACACCTCGATAAACCTGTATTTATTAATTTCTGGGCAACATGGTGTCCTCCATGCCGTGCAGAAATGCCTGCAATACAGAAACTTTACAACAAATACCATGAATCTGTTAATTTTTTGATCGTTTCTAATCAAAACATGGCAACACAGCAGGAATTTCTGAAAAAGAACGATTACGACCTGCCGGTATACCAATTGCAATCGAAACCACAAGGTGTTTTATCATACTCTGTATTACCCACCACATATATGATATCTAACGACCAAAAAATTATATTTGAAAAAGAAGGCGCTTATAACTGGGATTCAAAAAAAATACACGCAATTTTTGACGAGATGAAAGAATAGATTAATGCATAAATTCTGTGTCTTCCCAAACAGAATCTTTTCCTTCATTATTTAACGTACTATCTGGCTTTTCTTTAGCAGTATCGATTCGTATTTCCTGTTCATCGAATAAACGTTCATCTTTTTCATTCATCCCGGCAATATTTGTAAATAACTGAATACCAATAAGTGTAAACCCAATCACAATAAAAGCTATCACCCAATATTTTTTTGATTTTACTTCTTCACCCATAATCCCCGAATTTTTTTCCTGTAAAGTTGTATGTATGAAAAGACCGGACTAACCGGGCAGAAAAAATTGCACCATGGTTTCCGGATGAACAAAGAGGCAATTATGACCACAGCCAGTAACAAAAATAACCAATGAGAACCGGTAAAATGAAAAGCAGCCCCAAAGACCTCATATTCCGATGCAGAAGGATGTCTGAATACAAGGGCCAGAATTATTGCAATCCAGGCGAACGACCTTTGAAGCCAGCTCCATAATTGACGGTTATTTAAATTAGCGTTGCGTGCTTTGCCAAGGTTTCCAAGCACTTCCTGCAATGCTCCAAATGGACAAAAGGTATGACAATAGATATTTTTCCCTGTGGTTAATAATATAACAAGTACACCAAAAAATAAAAGATACAAGTATAGTTCACTGTGCCAGTCAGGCCAGTATCCCAGGAGGAAGCTATTTAAACGCGTCAGGGTAATCGGGAAACCATAGACAAACCCCATAAAAATTAAGCCTGACGCAAGAGAAGTCCATAACACATATTTCTTGTAAGGGAACCTTCTAAATCGTCCGATAACTCCTAATAAAAGAAGAAAAATAACAAGCAACTCCTTCATCCCAAATTGCAGATTTTTATTTACCATATCTGCCGGCGGTTGAATATTTTGGCTTTTGGCTAATAATGATGAAGCAGAATGCACAGAAGCTATAATTCCTTCACACGTTTTAGTTGCTCCGCTTACCGCATCTATATCCCTGTAAGTTTCCGCAGAAGATAACGAATTCTGCTTTCGGAAATTTGAAAAAAAGTCCTTGCGTATAACTTTTTGGAAATAAGAAGGCGTTTCAGAAGAAGAAACAACATGCATATCTTTAATCCGATGATCCGAATTGTAAAGGACCAACAATTTGATATATCCCGCAAAGCCCTTGCCCTTTCCTTTTACAAGAAAATAACTTTTCCCGTCTCCGCTCAGTCTCCATACCCCATCGCTTAGTTGTTCTTTTTGATATAAGCTATCAGGGTAATATTTTGAAATTTTTTCATCCCATTGTTCCTTCTGACCATATTTACCAATAAACCAGAAAGTAACAATGGTTACAAGAGCGAAAAGGGCCAAATACCACTCGATATTCTTTTTTCTTAATTTCAAAAGCCTACGATCTTTTATTTTTTTACTGGTTTAAGAATACGCCAGAGTATAACTCCGAGAATCACACTAAGAACGATCCCACTTCCGAGAAAATAGATTCCTGCTTCAGGCTCATTTTCTCCAATCAGAGTAAAACCAGCTGCCACAATCAGAGAGAAAAAAACAAACCAGATGATAGTCAACACCCATTTCCACCAATTCATTTTCAATCCTAAATCATTCGCCCATATTGTAGCACTATATCCGATCAAAGCATACAACAAGCCCATGATGATCCAAAAAAAAGGCTCTAAAAAAATATTAAACACACCCATAGTCATAGATTTAATCACTCAATATCAAACCATTCTTCTGTCTGCAACCAATCAGGAGCTTCTCCATAGGTAGCATTGCTTCCGTCTGGTGGAGGCAAATACTCTTTCGCTCCGGGATAATCGAAAAATCCTTTTTGCATGGCGAGCATACCCGAGGAAAATACTCCGGTAGGATCGTAAGGGTCGATTTCCTTAGCTGCCCGATGAATCCAATTATTCTTTCTGGAATAAGGACAAACAGCCAAACAAACCCTGCACCCTCGTGGATGGCTCGTAGCTACCGTATTCCATACTGTAAAACATTTATCCTGATCAATCTTCCAACGTTTATAGCCGCGAATAGCCTCTGGGGGTTTATCTTCAAAACTGATTGCTCCACTTGGGCATTCTTCAGCACATATCTTACATTTTTCACAAAACTCCTTGATTCCAATATCGATTGGCTTATCAGGCTTAAGCGGCATGTCGGTTGTTACTGCAGCCAAACGGGTATTCGCTCCCAATTCTGGAGTAATTAATATTCCGTGTCTTCCCTGTTCTCCAAGGCCGGCATCAATTGCCAAAGGCGGCATAGCTATATCATAATCTGTCGGGGGAACATGCGAACGTGCAGAATAACCAATATGTTTCAAAAAAACCTCAATCTTACCGGCAATAAAATTCAACATAGAATAAGCATCGTAAGAAGTACCATAGGTAGGATTGGCATACAAGCTATCCCATTCGTGAGGAATAGCCACCACTATGGCATTTTTCCAATGTTCCGGCTTTTTAAATTGAGTCTTTCCTACTCCACGCAAATATCCCTGGTACACCCAGTCCTCTTTAACTTCAGTAAAGCCCACCAAAGTAGCGCCAAAAGAATGGGCTATCTGTTTCATTAATTTTGAACCATGGGCTTTGGATTTCAGGTTATAAGGTTCTGTAGTAACACCCTTAAAATCCGACTTTTCCGGCGGCCCTTCCGGTTCTGCAGGGAAAGCATCTTTACCCCGTAATGGACTTGAATGCGCTGCTGACCATGCATAAGCCAGCAAATATTTATCCTTATATTTTTTCCAGTTCTTTCTTTGCTTTCTACCGGCCTTAAAGGCCTTTTTAAATTCCGCCAGGCTTCCGGGATGATTTTTATAATAAGTTTTTAGCGGTTCAGGCAATTCATCAACTCCTTGTTTAACAGACCACTGAGGTTTTGATCCATCTTTGGGATACATCAACCGGTACAATTCTCCATTACGTTTAAAAATATTTTCCAAATACTGAATTCTTCTTGATGCGCCATTTTTTTCATAAGTAGGTGTATTCACACGAAAAGGCTTCCTGTTAAAAAACTGATTTTTACCATAAGCATTCTTTCCCCAACCAGTATAACTCTCCTTGCTTTTACCTGAAAAATAACCTGCCCCGGCTGCACCACCAATACTTAGGACAGCTCCTGCAAGACCACTAAATTTCACAAATTCGCGCCTCGATAGTTTATTTTTAAACTTTTTCATCAGATGATTCATTTATAACCAAAACACATAAATTTTAGTTACAAATGTAACTATTTTTTCTTGCTTTTCAATAGCTATTTATTAGTATTTTAGTAAATTTGATAGTTTCAAAATCAACTATTTTGAGCTTATGAAGTATTCCTTTGATAAATCCCTCGGAAAAATAACGCATCAGATATCAAAAGATCTGGGAAAAAACCTTGTGAAAAAATTTGCCGAGCACCATTTCAACATAAGTTCTTTGGAATGGACCGTAATATCATATCTATATTACAACAAAGAAAGTAATCAGAAGGAAATAGCAGAGTTTATCAGCGAAAACAAAGTCACTACAAAAAGAATCATCGATAACCTTGAACATCAAAAATATCTCACACGTTCGATTTCTCAGAAAGATAAAAGAA
>CAYFRV010000228.1:0-4988 GCA_964345495.1 uncultured Bacteroidales bacterium
TTTTCATAGGCTTCATCAGGGATATTTGTATGAGTCAAACGTACGCTTACTCCTTTTTTATCCGGGAATAGTTCTATGGTTACAATTGATTGCTCTTCGTAACCTTCAAAATACCATTCCTGAACAATTTTTTTATTGGGTACAAATTCTATATTTTTTCCAACTATATCTCCTTCCCACAGTGAAAATTCACTACCTGGTTGCGCATCCATCTTCGCCGGATAGCCAGTCCACAATTCCAGAGTGAAGGGATTGGTCAGTGCATTATACACTTCTTCAACAGTTGCTTTTTTTATTGTATAATGTTTTTTAAAGTCTTTCATATTATTATTTGGTATATGGATTCAACTCATGCCTGCCTTACAATCTTTTACCAGACTCAGTCTCCGGACGATTCTATCTCAAATTGATGTTTTCCGATACTCTGGTAATCTTTGAAATAAAACACCCCTCCCCAGTTGTGCTTAACTTTATGATAAACGTTTATCTTCTCATCTTGTTGAATAATTATTCTTTTAATGTGCATTCCCGGTCCATCATATTCATCCACCTTACGATAAAAATCCGTATCTACTTCACTTTGAGTGGCATTGGGGTCATTTAATCCTTCTTTGAGCAATTTATCAGTATTTTCAAATATCTCTCTTAAATAATTCTTCTTTGTATTATTTATCTGATTATTAATTAGCTCTTGCTTTTCTTTCTCATTTAATTCCCGTCTTTTTTGCTTTTGTTCTTTTCTTTCTTTAGCTTCTTTTTTCACCTCTTCTTTTAGTTCTTGTTTTTTATTTAATTCCTTTTGCCTCTTTTCCTCTGCTTCTTTATTATTCTCTTCAACTGATTTTTCGATATTGTTTAGTTTCGCTTGTTTCTTTTGGCGCTCTTCTTCTTCTTTTTGGGCTAACTCCTCCTGAATTTTTTCCTGCTGTTTTTTTAGCTTTTCCTTTTGTTTTCTCTCTTTTTCCGCTTTTGCTTTTGCAATAGAATCTGCTCTTTCCTCAGCCCTTTTTTCCATCTGCCTTTTTAACTCCTCTTTTCGTTTACGCTCTTCTTCCTCCTGCTTCTGAATTCGTTCTCGCTCTTTTCTCGCTTTCTCTTTCTGCTGCTGAATAAATTCCTGTTGTTTCTGTTTTTCTTTCTCTTTTTCTTTTTTCAATTCTTCCTTTTTTTGAGCAATCCTCTTTTCACGTTGATTCTCTTCATATTCTTCCCGGGCTTCTTTGTATGCTTTTTCTTTTTTTCGTATCTGATTTTGAATTTTTCTCGAATAATCTACGTCATAATCAAACTCGTCTATACTCGAATTATATACAATTTTCCCTACGGGATGTTTAAAAGGTCCCAGGTCAGAATCGGGAACAGACTTAAAAATTTCCACTTCAAAGTATAAGGGTTGAAAGGATTTAGATTCCTTACCAGAAGGAACATTGGTATTTACTTCAATCTTCTTTGTTATGTAGCCATTTTTAACAAAATGAAGTATATATTCGTTGTTAAATTCCAGATCATAGTTGAAGTCGCCTCTTTTTTCCAGGTTGATTTTATCAACAATTTGTGAATTCTTCTCTATTCTGAGAATCGCTCCGTCCGATTTTTTTTCATCTTTTAGAAGTAGCTTCCCTTCAACGGAAAGCTGTCCTTTAAGTGAGAAAGAAATAAAACCCAAAAAAATAAATAAGGCTGTAAATCTAATATATCTTTGCATTGCTAAATAATTCTGTTTCTATTGTGTGATAAATAAAAGTAGCATCAGTTAAATTAGAAAAATAAGGATCATAAAAAGATCATATCAGGCTTTGGGGATTATAAAATTGAAGCAGCTGCCTTTTCCTTTTTCGCTTTCTACCCAGATCTTTCCGTCATTTTTTTCAATAAATTCCTGACATAAAATTAATCCTAATCCGGTTCCTGTTTCAGAGTTGGTTCCTTCTTTAGAAAAATTTGTGGTTATCTTAAATAATTTGGGAATTTCATCCTGTTCAATACCAATCCCGTTGTCAATGACTGATATTTTTACCTGGTTTTCATCTAAATCTTCTGAAGTTACTTTTATGTAACCATTATCCATGGTAAATTTCAAAGCGTTTGAGATTAAATTTCTTATTACAGTGTTAATCATATTCTTATCCGCCCAGCAAATCAGTGAACCATTTACTTCATTCATCAGTTGAATACTTTTCTCATCAGCTTTATCCTGCAAAAGATAAAAATTGTCATCCACAAGTTTACATATATTAATTTGAGACCTATTCACCTTAATTCTGCCTGTTTGAGATCTTGCCCATTGTAACAGGTTATCCAATAAATTATACGCGTTAGATGAAAATTTATTAATCTGACCAATAAATTCCTTTATTTTCTCCTCATCATAACTGTCATAACGGTATAGTAATAATTCTGAAAGTCCAATTACTGTGTTGAATGGATTTTTTAAATCATGGGCAATAATGGAAAAAAACTTATCTTTCGTGGCGTTAAGTTCCTCTAAATCTTTACGTTTCTTTTCTATATCTTCCTTTTCCTTTTTCAACTCATAACTTTTCTGAGTTAATTGTTCTTCAATTATATTTGTGCTTCTGAGTCGTTTTATCAGCGTTTTTAGTATAGCTCTTGCTATTTCTACGTTTTTAGAAAGAATATGATCAAAAACCGTCTTGTCTAGCCTTAAAAGTCTTGTATCTTCAAGAGTTGTTGCTGAAGCTGAACGCACTGAAGAGTCAATAAGGGAATATTCACCAAAATACTGATTCACTCCAAATTGAGTGAATTCATGTTCCTCGTCATGCACTTTCACACTTCCTTCCATGATTATGTACATAGCATGCAATAAATCACCTTTATGAAACACTACTTCGCCTTTTCCAATATGAACTTCTTCCATGGATCTGGCAAGTTCATCATGAATTTCATCAGTCGAATCTTTAAATATGTTTACTGCTTTTAAAACCTGAATCCGTTCTTTATAGTGGTGGTCATCTAAAGTAGTTTTTTTTTCGTGTTTCATAAGAATGTTTTCATGCTTTAAATCACTACAGCAAAAATAATAATTATATATCAAAATAAAACATCCTATATTTCCAATGTATGTAGAAATGTCCTGTAGAGTAAAAAGTTACACGGAAATGTAATTAGCTTTAGAAACAAGGAAAAACTAATATGCGTATAAAGGAGAAGGCTCTTTATAGTTAAATAGGTCGTAGTCAGGCCAATGATCCACCTTTTCAATAAAATCCGACATAACGGAATTTATATTATCAGTAAAATCATGACGCATGGTGTTACTTGTATTTAAGATCATAGCATACGAAATTCCATCAGCTCCCTTTTTTAATAAAGCCGATGTACCAGTTAAAGTTCCGGTACGTATCCATGCACCATTTTCGTCTGCCCGGAGCCAACCTATAGGTCTGACACCGGGTTCTGTATTAACCATCTTTGCAATAGTTTCCTGAGAAAGTATATCTTTCTTTTTCAAGTTACCGTCTATATGAGCAAGTAGTTTTAATAACTCAGCCGGACTGGCCACCCATGCACCTGCAGCACTAAGCACATTAAAGTTGTTTCCTCCATACTGACGTAAAACAATTTCATCTTCATTTAATGAAGAATAAACTTTTTTGAAAGGGCTATTCGAATAATAGTTGACTTCATTTGAAAATTTCATATTCCGGTTTGTACTTCCCAAATGCATATCATAAATATTCAATGGGTTAAGAATGCGGGTTACAACATAATCTTCATACCTCATTCCTGTAACTTTTTCAATTACCTTTCCCAGGACAGCGTATCCGAAATTTGAATAAGAACTTTTAGTTCCAGGTTCATAATCAAGGGTTCTATGCTGAAGCGTGTATTTTATAGTGGTTTCCAAATTAACAGGAAGATCAACATTCATTTTTTCCATAACACTATAAGGCATAAAAACCGGATCGCCGCCTGATTTAGACCATCCTGCAGAATGTGTTAATAAATGATAAATCGTAATATTTTTTACATTATCGTCTTTAATATTTAAGTATTTTTGTTGGTTCAATATGCCATCTTCCCCAAAAACTTTTTGATTTAATGCAAGCTTATTTTCCTCTACCAGCTTCATAATTGCCGTTGAAGTGATTAATTTTGAAACACTTGCAATTCTAAAAAGATGTTTTGGTTCAACTTGTTCAAAACCTTCCTTTTTTGTCGATCCAAACCCTTTAGCGTAAATAAGGCGCTCATCTTTCATAATGGCCACGGAAGCCCCGGTAATATCCCACTTGTCAATAAAATCATTTATTTCTCCTTCAGCTTTTCTAACTGACTGATAAGAAGAAAGTTGATTGTTAAGCTTCCTCGAAACAGCTATTTCATGGGAGGCCTCATTCGTTCCAATAGTAACTATCCTGTCCGACAGCGAAATAAAAATTTCGGCGAAAAAAACAATTACTAATATTATTATTTTTCTAAACGTAGATTTTTGAACCATATTAACAAAAGTTATAATAGCCAATAAGACCTTTTTATTTAATAACCAACGGTTTAATAAAATAAAGTACTAAAAATGGAAGCGCAAATCTATTCTTTTTACAAGATAAACCAAATAGTTGTTGAAAACAATTTGACAAACATTTTTTGTCAAGAGATTAACTAACAAAATATATGGATTGAATGCCGAAAAAATTTTAAAAAAAACAACCATTGCCAAAAAGATGACAATGGTTGCTAATAAATTGTTTAATTATGTCTTAAAAGAATATTCCTGCGGTAAAAATAAATTGACTTGTTCTACTATCTAAAGGATAATCTTTATCTCCAATTGTAACATTATCCCCTAGTTTACTGAGACTGCCCTCATACTTAAAATCAAGGGTCAAAAAATTAAAAAAATCTGCACCAACGCCAACCTGATATCCCCATGTGGCGGAATTAAATTTTTCGTTAACTGTTTCCTCGTCAAATGCAGCTTCTATAGCTGATTTTTCGGAAAGTATAAAACTACCAACCGGTCC
>CAYFRV010000229.1:0-4985 GCA_964345495.1 uncultured Bacteroidales bacterium
CCTTCATCGGTACTGTATCCCCTGCCGGTGGTAACCTGAAGGAGCCGGTTACAGAAGCCACCAAAAAGGCGGCGCGCTGTTTCTACGCACTTTCACAGGATCGTGCCGATAGTAAGCGTTATCCGGCTGTCGACCCGATTGACAGCTATTCAAAATACCTTGAATATCCTGAACTGGAAGATTATCTTAAAAAACACATAGATGAAGAATGGCCTGCTCAGATTCAGCTTCTCAAAGACGTGCTTTTAAGAGGCCGCGAAACTTCCGAGCAGATTAATATTCTCGGTGACGACGGTGTTCCCGTTGATTACCACATTA
Organism: uncultured Bacteroidales bacterium; assembly: GCA_964345495.1. Lineage (GTDB taxonomy): Bacteria > Bacteroidota > Bacteroidia > Bacteroidales > UBA12077 > JAGXLC01. The sequence goes on from CAYFRV010000229.1 coordinate 319, forward strand.
CCTTCTGGAAATCAGAAGTGATTGATTTCGTTGTGCTTCAGCAGGATGCGTTTGATCCGATCGATGCTCAGTCTTCGATTGAAAGACAAAAATATATGCTTGATAAAGTGATCGATATTTACCATACGGATTTCAGCTTTGAGCATTTTGAAGAGGTCAACGAATACTTCAAACGGGTTATTGACCAACTCAGACAGATGAACTATTCAGAATTCAAATCGGATAAGTTCCATCAGTTTGAAAAGGATTTAGAAAAAATTATTGAAGAAAGAAAGGCACAATAATGGAAACACAAGCATTTCAAAAGGTTTATACAAAGATAGAAGAAGTTACCAAAGCGACCATCTCGCTGAAAGCGGAAGGCGTTGGTAATGAAGAAATAGCACTCGTAAACGGACGATTGGCACAGGTTGTGAAAATCGTGGGTGACTACGTTACTTTGCAGGTGTTTGGTGGAACCGAAGGAATTCCTACCAATGCGGAAGTCATTTTCTTCGGAAGATCTGCAAACCTGAAAGTAAGTGATGAGCTTTCCGGCCGGTTTTTCAATGCTTACGGAGAACCAATCGACGGATTGCCCGAAATTGAGGGTGAAGAAGTAGAGGTTGGAGGTCCTACGGTAAACCCGGTTCGACGTCTTCAGCCTTCTGAATTTATACCAACCGGAATTGCCGGAATTGACCTGAACAACGCACTGGTAACCGGTCAGAAGATTCCGTTCTTTGCCGATCCCGACCAGCCATACAACCAGGTGATGTCCATGGTTGCCCTTAGAGCTAAGGCAGATAAGATTATCCTGGGCGGAATGGGCTTAACCAACGACGATTATCTGTATTACAAAAACGTTTTTGATAACGCAGGCGCATTAGATCGCATTATCAGTTTTGTGAATACTACCGAGGATCCATCTGTGGAAAGATTACTTGTGCCGGATATGTGCCTGACTGCAGCTGAACACTTTGCTGTTGAAAAGAATCAGAAAGTACTTGTTTTGCTGACAGATATGACGCTTTATGCCGATGCCCTGAGTATCGTTTCCAATCGTATGGACCAGATTCCTTCAAAAGACAGTATGCCCGGTTCATTATACAGTGACCTGGCAAAAATATATGAGAAAGCTGTGCAGTTCCCTGAAGGCGGATCCATTACAATTGTTGCCGTAACAACCCTTTCAGGTGGCGACATTACACACGCAATTCCTGACAACACGGGTTATATTACAGAAGGTCAGCTATTCCTCAGAAAAGATACAGACGTAGGTAAGGTAATTGTTGATCCGTTCCGTAGTCTTTCCAGGTTGAAGCAATTGGTTATTGGTAAGAAAACCAGAGAAGATCATCCGCAGGTAATGAACGCGGCAATCCGACTGTTTGCTGATGCTTCCAACGCCAAAACAAAGCTGGAGAATGGGTTCGATCTCACACAATACGATGAAAGAGCACTTGCCTTTGCCAAAGACTATTCAAAAGAATTGCTGGCAATCGACGTAAACATTGAAGTCGACCAGATGCTGGATAAAGCTTGGAGTCTTTTCAATAAGCACTTTAAGCGTTCAGAAGTGAGTGTTAAGAAAGATCTGGTAGACAAATATTGGCCACAAGACAGCGAATAAACTGATTTCTGATTATGTCAATCAAATTTCAATACAATAAAGTTTCACAACAGCGGCTTAAAAAGCAATTAAACATCCGCCAGAGAGCCCTTCCAACCTTGCAGAGCAAAGAAGCTGCTTTGCGGGTGGAGGTCAAAAAGGCAAAAAATAAAATGGCGGAACTTGATGAAGAGCTTGACAAGCAGTTGAAGGAATATGAAAACATGGCCAGGTTATGGAGTGAATTCGATAAAGACCTGGTGACCGTAAAAGACGTGAAATTGTCTTCCAAGAAAATCGCAGGAACAAAAACGCCTATCCTGGAAGATGTAATTTTCGATATAAAAGATTTTAGTCTTTTTAATAAGCCGGGCTGGTTTCTTAAAGGTGTTACCTTGATTGAATCATTGGCAAATATAGCCATAGAGAGAGAGGTTTACCAGAAGAAGATGGATCTTTTGGATTACGCAAGGAAAAAGACAACCCAAAAAGTAAACCTGTATGAAAAAGTACAGATACCGGGTTATCTGGATGCGATTCAAAAAATCAAACGATTTCTGGAGGATCAGGAGAACCTTTCCAAATCAGCTCAGAAGATAGTTAAGAAACGTCACGAACAAAATTAATTGGGAGGTTAGTCAATGATAACTCCAATGACACGGTATTCTTTTCTGATTTACCATAAAGAATACGAAGAATTTTTACAAAACCTACAGGACATAGGAGTTCTTCATATCGCTGAAAAATCAGAAGAATATGATGAACAGACAAAGAAAGACCTGGAGCGCATTAAGGAACTCAACGAGGTTCTGCGGTTTCTGAGTAAGCGGGGAAAAGAGGAAGAACCTGCCGATGATAATGCTAAGGCTCAGGATATTGTCAAAGATATCAAAAACATGCAGGAAGAGATTGACAATATTGAGCAAACCCTGGTTACGCTTAAAAAAGATATTGATAAAGCAAAACCCTGGGGAGATTTTACCGATGAGATGAAAGAAAAGCTTAAAAAATTAGGCTTAACCCCGAGGTTTTTTGTCATCAATGAAAAATATTTTGACAGCGACTGGGAGAATCAGTACTATCTGGAGCGACTCAATACCGTAAGCGGTCATCTATATTTTGTAATTTTTCAGCAAGGGGATCAGGAAGTTGATGTAAACGCCGAAGAAGTGCGACTGCCGGACGAATCCCTTTCCGAGCTGGACAGAAAGTATGATGAAAAAGAAAAACGCATCCGGGAGATCAACAGAACTTTTGATGAGTATGCGGTAAAATATCAGCAACTTTTACGGGAAGAGCGGAACCGTTTGCAGGAGCAGACCGATTTCAACCAGGCAAAAAATCATACGGAAAAGCAGGCTGAAGAAAAAGTTATGCTTCTGGAAGGTTGGGTTCCTGTAACGAAAGAAGAAGAACTCAAAAATTTCCTTGAAACAGAAGACGTAGTTTATGTTAGAAGTGAGGTGAAGGAAGATGATCCTTCCAGGGTACCGATACTTTTAAGAAACAATAAGTTTGCCAAGGCTTTTGAACCTTTGCAGAAGATGATTGATTTGCCTAATTATTATGAATTGGACCTGACGCCGTTTTTCGCCCCGTTTTTCGCTTTATTTTTTGGTTTTTGTTTGGGAGATGTGGGTTATGGAATCGTCATTCTGGCGGCAGTAACCATTTATAAACATACAAAGGCTAAACCCGGAATGAAACTGTATCTGACCATGGCCCAATACCTTGGTGCAGCCACGGTCATTATGGGATTGATCGGGGGAACCGTCTTTGGGCTGAGTTTAACCGATATTGATTGGGCCTCTCAGGTTAAATCGATGGTTTTAGACCGCGATCAGCTGTTTAATGCGTCTTTAGGTCTTGGAATTCTGCAAATACTCTTTGGAATGATATTAAAGGCCTATAGGCTTTGGAAATTCAAAGGATTTCCATATTCATTATCCACTTTCGGATGGATATTGGCCATACTTTCTCTTATCGTTTATATGGGAGGCGATAAGCTTGGCTGGTTTGCCGCAGGTGAGGCAAAAATTTACTTCAACGGCGCCTTGATATTGAGTGGAATTCTGATCTTTTTCTTCAGCGATCCGAAAGTTAATATTTTAATGCGCATAGGAAAAGGAGTCTGGGATGCTTACAATACCATTACCGGTGTATTTGGTGATGTATTGTCGTACATCAGGTTGTTTGCCATTGGTATCTCAACAGCGATTCTTGGCTTTGTGATCAATGAAATTGCTCTTACTTTCGGAGAGATTCCCTATGTAGGACCGGTTGTGTTCGTGCTTATTCTTGTTCTAGGTCACCTTGGTAATCTTTTGATCTCATCGCTGAGTGCTTTTGTTCATCCGATGCGTCTGACATTTGTTGAGTTCTACAACAATGCCGGCTTTTCAGGAGGTGGCAAGAAATACAAACCATTTACAAAATCAACATAAAAATTGTATATAAAAGTTAAATTTTAAAAAGGAGAAATAAATTATGGATTTACCTGTTATTTTTGCGTATACTGGATTAGCACTAATGTTTCTGGCTGGAATAGGCAGTGCAATTGGTGTTGCAAAGGGTGGAAATGCCACCATCGGAGCTTTAAAGAAAAGACCTGACGCTTTTGGTAGTTATATGTTATTAAGTGCTTTGCCTGGTACACAGGGACTTTATGGGTTTGCCGGGTTCTTTATCATTCATAACCAACTTCCGGGTCTGATTAACAGCGGTGAAGGCCTTGTAATGTATCAGGGTGTTTCTGTGCTTGCTGCCGGGCTTGCTTTAGGACTTGTTGGTCTTTGGTCAGCAAGATGGCAGGGCGGCGTAACTGCTAATGGTATCGCAGGTATAGGCTCCGGACATGATGTTTTCGGTAACACTATGATTCTGGCTGTATTCCCCGAACTTTACGCGATTATCGCGTTTGCTGCTACTTTCCTTATTAGTGGCGCGTTGTAAATTGGCCGGAAAACAGAACTGATAAGAATTTACTTATCGAGGATTTTTTTATTATAGATATTTAGCTAAATAAAGGCGGGATTGATTTAAATCACCGCCTTTTTTATTTTATTGCGAATAACGA
>CAYFRV010000230.1:0-4920 GCA_964345495.1 uncultured Bacteroidales bacterium
GCTCTCATTGTCAAAACGGGTTGTCAAGGATATGCTTTGCGGCTTTCTTGTCTTTTTCCAATTGATTTACAAGCTCTTCTACTCCATCAAATTTCTTTTCTTCTCGTATCCTTTTGACAAAATGAATGTAGATTTCTTTGTGATAGATATCTTCTTCAAAATTAAACAAGTGAACTTCAATGCTTTTGCGCGAACCATATTTGTCAAATGTTGGACGGTAGCCAATATTCAGCATGCCTTTTTTTGTTTTTCCTTCAATATTTACAAGCACAGCATAAACACCATCGCACGGGATTAATTTGTATGACTCACGAACTTCAATGTTTGCTGTTGGAAATCCAATCTTTTGTCCTATCCGGTTTCCTCCTACTACATAACCCTTGATAAAATATTGGTAACCCAGATATTCATTGGCTATATGTATATTGCCTTTTAGCAGTATTTCCCTGATTTTTGTGGAACTTATTTTAACCCCATTTACGAGTTCTGCATCAATCCTTTCAAGTTCAAAATTGTATTGGAAGGAACATGATTTAAGGTCATCGTATCCGCCTTTTCTTTCTCTTCCAAAGTGGTGATCATAACCAATGAGCAAAGATTGAATGTGTAATTTATCAACAAGTATCTGTTCGGTAAATTCACAGGCTGAAAGCTGGCTTAATTCTCTGTTAAAAGGCAAAATGACCAGGTGATCAATTTGCGCTTTTTCCATGAGGATCTTTTTTTCATCCAGCGTGTTGATTAAACGCAGGTTGTCCAGGTCTTTTCCTAAAAAAAGCCGCGGATGTGGCCATAGAGTAATAACCACCGATTCTCCATCATTGGCTTTGGCTTTTTCTTTTAACCGGCTGAGCAACTTTGAATGCCCTTTATGGACACCATCGAAGACACCAATAGTCACCACCGGGTTTTTTGCTGAAAACTTATTTAAATCGTAATGAACTTTCACAGTTACTAGTTTAGCGAATACAAAATTATAAAAGTAATTTAATTTATTGTAACTGAATTTTTGAATTACCGGCGCCTTTATTTAGTTGGATTTTTACCGCAGGTAATGATTTAATCTTGTTTGAACAAATGGTATTCCTGGGTTATAAATTTAATTCATTCTAAATTCATTAGAGTTTCATTCAAAAAAATTATCTTCGTAGACTGCTTTTAACAATAATATATTTTAGATTATAGAGTTTCTAATATACAAGTAAACAAAGAGTTAATAAATGTACCAGTTATGCACATAAATAAATTTAGAAAAATTATGAAAAAGTTGTTTTTGTTTTTATCAACTGCCTTGATAATTCAAGCCTGTAGTTCGAACCAAAATGAATTCCTGATTGATGGAAATTATAAGAATGCAAAAAACGAAAAGGTTTTTTTGATGCAATTGAAGAGTGATGGAATGGAAAAAATTGATTCAGTTCGCCTGGAAGGAAATGGGCAATTTGAATTTACCGGATATACAAATATCCCGAAATTTTTTGTGGTTCAGGCTGATAAATCAAAAAATATAACCCTTTTGGTGAAACCTTCCGATAAGATTTCTCTGACAGCCGATATGGAAAAGTTTAATAAAACTTATGATATAGAAGGCTCTGAAGATTCCAGAAAAATAATGAATTTGCGCAGAAAGCTGGAAGGCAATATAGCAAAATTGGATTCTCTTGGCAGATATTATAAAGAGAACCCTGAAAATGAAAATCCCGGAGATTTGAGAAACCGATTAAATAAAGCTTCTCAGGAGATTGTTCAGGAGCAGAAAGAATATACCAAAGAATTTATTGAAGACAATCTAAATTCAATGGTTAGTCTTATGGCTCTTTATCAGCAGATTGGGCCAAGGAGCTACGTTTTAGATCCTAAAGAGGATTTCGAATATTTTGAAAAAGTGGATTCTTCATTGATGAGTTTATATCCCAATTACGGTCCTGTGAAATCTCTTCACTCGCAAGTTGCTGATATGAAAAAAAGATTTAATGCTGAAGAGCAGAATGCTAAAAGATTGGCAACAGGCCAGGTAGCACCTGAAATTGCTTTGCCAAATCCGGAAGGAGATACAGTAGAACTTTCCTCGCTAAGGGGACAATATGTGCTACTCGATTTCTGGGCTGCATGGTGCAAGCCTTGCAGAGTGGAAAACCCCAATCTGGTTAAAGCTTATAAACGTTTTAACGATAAAGGTTTTGAAATCTACCAGGTTTCATTGGACAAGAAACGATCTGAATGGGAAAATGCAATTGAGAAAGATAACCTGGACTGGGTTCATGTAAGTGATTTGAAATTTTGGAATTCTTCGGCAGCTAAAACATACAATATTCAAAGTATTCCTGCAAATTTTCTATTGAATAAGAAAGGTGAGATTATAGATAAAAATTTGAAAGGCGATGCGCTTCAAAAAAAGCTGCACGAATTGTTTTCAGAAGAATAAACCGAATTTTTATTACTTGAAAAAAAAGCATGTTTTTGAAATAATTACGAGGACAACGATAACTAAAGAATTATGATTAAAAAGATAGTATTTATATTAGCTCTGAGTTTTGCTTTTATTGCGTGTCAAAATGAAAATAGATTTAAGATAAAAGGCACATTTGAAAACCTTTCGGATTCAAAAGTTTATTTGAATGAGATGGGATTAAGCAGTAGCAAAGTGATAGATTCTTCCCGGATTGCTAATGACGGTGATTTTTCTTTTAAAGGAGAGATGGAATATCCGCGTTTTTATCAGTTAGCTCTAAGCGACAATGAGTTTATAACCATGTTGATTAAGCCTGGTGAAGATATTACCCTTAATCTGGATTCAGATAATTTATATGATTATACCGTACAGGGTTCTCCCGGTACTGAAAAAGTGACAAAATTGAACAGAAGGCTACGGCAAACAAGGGAAAAACTGGATTCATTAAAAAATCTTTATCGTCAGGCTCAGAAAAAAGAAGCATCACAGGAGCGATTGAATGAAATTAATCAATCTTACCGTGAAGTTTTAAATCGCCAGAGAGATTCCTCTATTGCTTTTATTTTAGACAATATGGGTTCTCTGGCTAGTATTATGGCGTTGTATCAGAAAGTGGATGACGAAAATTTTGTGCTATATAAAAACCAGGATCTTCAGTATATAAAGCTTGTGGCAGATTCGTTAAAAGAAAAATATCCACAATCGGAACATGTGAAGTCTTTGATTGCCGATAAAGACAGACTCATGCAAAGATATAAGAATATGGAAATGAGGGATAAGTTGACCAAAATGTCCGATAAAATAGGGTCATCATTACCTGATATTTCATTGCCTGATGTTTCGGGAGACACGATTTCTTTTTCTGATTTAAATAATAAGATGATATTGTTGAGTTTTTGGTCTTCCACAAATAATAAATGTTTAGAGCGTAATTTAAAATTGAAGAAGATCTATCAAAAATACCATAATAAAGGATTTGAAATTTACCAGGTTTCACTGGATAAAAATAAGGAGAGATGGAGGAAAGCAATCAATTTTGATGAGCTCCCATGGATAAATGTTCATTCATCAAGAGGTTCCGGTTATGCTGCAAAAATTTATAACGTGCAGGAATTACCCACGGATTACCTGATAAAAAATGGTGAAGAGTTGATAGCAAAAAATCCGGAAATTAAAGAACTGGAACGATACTTAAAAAGAGCTTTCAATTAATAGTGGTTGATTTTGAAGGAAGAAAAACACATATATTTTGCTTCTGATTTTCATCTTGGGGCTCCCAATCATTACGAAAGCCTAAAGCGTGAGAAGTTGATTGTCGAATGGCTGAATTCGATAAAACCCACAGCTAAAGAGCTTTTTCTTCTGGGAGATGTATTCGATTTTTGGTTTGAATATAAACGTGCTGTGCCTAAAGGTTTTACCCGATTTTTGGGGAAAATTGCCGAATTTTCTGATGATGGGATCCCGGTACATTTCTTTTTAGGAAATCATGACATGTGGATTTATGAGTACCTTCCTGCTGAGACAGGCATAATTCTTCATAACCATTTCTACGAAGCGCAATGGGGAGGAAAGAAATTTTTCCTTGCTCATGGCGATGGACTGGGAGCAGGAGACTGGAGCTACAAATTACTGAAGAAAATTTTTCGGAATTCGATTTCACAATGGCTCTTTGGCAGGTTGCATCCAAATTTGGGCATTTGGGTCGCTGAAAAATGGTCGCACAGTAGCCGTATTGCCAATGGTGAACCAGACGAATTCAGGGGTGAAAATGAAGAAATGCTGGTACAGTATTCTAAATCTTTGCTACAAGAAAAACATTATGACTTCTTCATTTATGGGCACCGCCATACACCTATAGATTACTCCTTAACTGATAATTCCCGTTACGTCAATCTTGGCGACTGGATCAAACATACCACCTATGCCTGTTTTGATGGCGAAGAACTGTATTTGAAGAATTTTAAATAATCATTCAAATATGTTGTTATGAAAAATAAATTTAAACCAGCTTTTCTGGGAATAAAGGATTTATTGTTATACGACCCCACAATTAAAATCCATTTGATAATTGCATTGGTAGTTTGCGTTGCGGGGTGGATTTTGGATATTTCCATGACCGAGTGGCTTGTTGTTTTGCTCTGTATTGGTTTCGTTTTGGTTGCTGAAGCCTTCAATTCTGCAGTAGAAAAATTATGTGATTTAGTGGATCATAACTACAATCCCCGAATAAAAAACATCAAAGACATTTCTGCCGGTAGTGTATTCATAGCAACCCTTATTTCAGCAGCTGCCGGAATAATTATTTTCCTGCCAAAACTCCTTGGTTCGTTTTTTTAGTCAAAGAATAAGGTTGACTGAGTTAATTGATTAGAATGAGTTGATTAAGCAGGCAAATTCGGGTTGCGAGTTTCGGGTTGCGAGCCGAAAGTTCCGATCTTTTGAATAAGCCTGGAAATCATCGGATA
>CAYFRV010000231.1:0-4906 GCA_964345495.1 uncultured Bacteroidales bacterium
CTGTAATGAACAATAGTCCTAACGAACCACAGTACGGCGAAATTAAAAATGCCGGCGATGAAGGTGGTGATTTCATTTTTGTGAAACAAACTTCATCAAATTAGTTTTGCAGCAGCAGTAGCAGAGAATAGGATGAAAGGGTTTCGGGGTTTGAACTAATTGATGTCTAAATTCAGAACTGAAAAATCATCTGATTGGTCAAATGCGAATTCCTTTAAATTATTTACTCATCCTTTACATAACGCATATTCTCACTGCATACTAATTTATTCCAGTCAAGTTTTTTAACAATTTTTTTGTTATTTATTTTTTAATATTTGTATAAAGTGCTGATTTTCTTTACTTTTTGCTTCTTTTTCTTTTCTTTGTTGATTTCTTTTAAAATTGTTAACAACTCTCGTTTTTGGTAGCACACCTTTGCTCTATTCTAATTATTTTGAAGGTCCTTAATTGGCCTTGATCTTACTTTATCCGAGCTAAAGGTGTCAGAGCGGGAGGCCTTAGAATGCTGCCAGACCGAAGGTCTCAACTGAGCCTTAATGTAAGCAGTGAAGGTCCTGGAACCTCAGGTACATTGATTTCTGCTTCCTCTTTTCAACTGGAAAAAACAAGAATGAAGAACAAAAAATAGAAGAACACTTTCTTATACATAAATATGTTATTTGTACAACTTAAATCAGGAAAACTATAGAAATAGATACACCAGATTAATCTTTTCATGAAAAAATTATATTACTGAAAACTAAAAGATGGTTAAATTATTGCTTTTTTATTGAGTCGTATTAATAATGGAATAATCCCGATAACAAACAATCCTGTTCCTGAAAGAATCAGGGATATTCCATCTTGTAAATGATTTGTTTTTTGAAATATTTTCCAGGTTTATTTTATAAATATGTAGCTTATCATTAGGCGTAAAAAATACATTGTTTTCCACTGATGTCAAAAACCAATAATTGTTAACAATTCTTCACACCAGATGTAGATTTTTTTGATGGTTTGTACGTATTATGGAAGGGCTAGTATATTCAAAAGGTTTTCACCACTTAAAATTTAACTCCCAAAAAAGGTGTTATAGAAATAGTTTCCGGCCCGATCAAATAAAGGGTATTTCCCCAAATATGAATTCCACAGAATAAAGAATTATCAAAATCGTATCGATAATCCAGATTAATCCCAACTCCCATTTCAAAAGATGAATATTCATTAATCTCCGGCCATGCTCCCCATAATGTTCCATCAACGGATTTAATAGTTCCGAAATAACTCCGTGAATAATGACTGTAATAAAGCAAGATTCCGGCACCGGGACTTATAACATGTTTATTGAAATGAAAATCGTAATTAAAAAACAATTCGCCGATATAGTAAACTTCAAGGTATTTTTTATCCCAAAATCTCTTATCCATATATATATAAGGCATCTGTATTTCACCCATTTTGAAGCGCCCCCCTATCGTATAGCCATTCTTCATTTTGTGCCCGAATTCCAGAGTTTGAGCTATCCCATTATGCATTGAATTGATATCGGAATTAAAGGTTACCGGAGCTTCATCAATTGGATCTAGAACATAAGAGATTCTTGCAAAATAACCAACTCCTGCTTTCAGATAGTTCAAATTCTGCTGCGAATCTTGCTTCTGGGCGTTTCCGTGGCTAAACACACAAATCAATAATAGAGTGATAATCATTGTTTGAATAACTGTTTTTTTCATTTTTTTTGGTTTTTGTATTCAGTAATAGAAATTAATTTTAATGCAGAATGACTAGTCTATAAATTAAAAGGCATACATGAGGTTAAGCCCAAAAATAGAATTTTCTATTCCTTTGGTCTGAACCTGGTCCTTTGCTATAAAACGCCTGGAACCAATTTTAAGGCCCACCCCGATATTTTCTGAAAAATAATAAGAGTAATCCAGTTCCAAAGCAGTTCCCCATAAAAACATATTATTTATCCTGTAAAAATATTGCGCTTCCATACTACCCCCCAAATCATCACGCCGCTTATAAGAAACCCCATGACAATCAGATTCATCTATCTTAACACCGGCTAACCCTGCGCTAATTGTCAGGGTATGTTTTTCGGAATTGATAGGGCGAAAATTAAATTTTAAAGCGAAATTAACATAAGTTCTATCATGTGGTAATTTTGTTACGGGTTTGTCAGGAAATTGTACCGGCATCTCTAAGGACCTCAACAACCCTAAACTAACGGCACTACCCAGACTTCCTGTAAAATAATAGGAAAAATCAGCCTGAAAATATTCAGGTTTCTCGTCAACACTTGAATAATAAAAACCAAATTTTAAATTCGGTGAATGCTTTTTCGTACTATCCTGGCCCCAAAGACTTGCGGCAAGAAAGCAAAGCAACCCTGTAACGGCTGCTTTGCGGTTAAAACTAAAGCTCATATTTTCAAAATTTTTACCTTATTAAATTAATATTCTGTTTCCGGATAGGTCCAATAGATAGAAGCTGTATGATGAACTGGCCATCCATCCTTAAAACCATGTCCCTGATTTATTTGATTATTACTGAAAAACGCATCGCGCTCCCATCCATGTTGAAGGAATTTACCTTCATGAGAGTTAAATGATTTTTCTGCTTCAACGCCTATTTCACCATATTCTGCAACGTTTATCTTTACATATCCGCTAAAGCTAACATCTCCACCTCCATCTCTTTCCCAAATAGTGAAAAGTCTTCTGGTCTCATCTTCATCCCAATCAGGAATTAAATTTTGATAGCAATGAACCCAATTGTTGTTTTTAATATCATATCTTGAAACAGTTACAGTTTCATGGTCATCCCAATCGTCATCGGCATTTCCATTGCCCATATGAGTTGCCCGGGCAACATGAAACTTAAGTTCCGAACCTCCAGCCAACCACCAATCATATTGCTCTGTACATTTTACATACCCGATTTGAACTTTATGATAAGATCCGGAACCTCCGGAATCACCAGATCCTCCGGATCCGCCGGACCCGCCGACGCCACCGGAACTTCCTCCGCCAGGAGCCACATACCGCTCACTCGGGCCAATGACTAAAACAGGATGCTCTAAACAGTATTCTTCATCTACTTTTACTTTTTTAAAACTGACCTTCCCATTATCTTCTTTTACTAACTTAAAACCAATATTGCTTTTTACTTTTTCCATTGGATTATATGTGACTGTGGGATTTTTTAGCTGATCAAATTTTTTTGAATAAGGCCAATAAATACTCAGGTTATGGTTAATCATATATTTTTCCAGATTAAAAATTTTATTCCCACTATTTTTTACTGCCTTATGAAATGCATCTTTAAAGAAATCAGACTTTAATCTTTTTTCCTGCTTCAGGAACTTTGAATTTCCGGGATTTAATAATTCCTTAAACCAAATTTCACTGTCATAATTATTTTTTAAAGCTAATTGAGTACAACCCTGAATTTGTTCCAGAGCTTTCTTATTATCACTCATTCTTGTAATTATACGAGCTATGGTTTCCAATTTATTAACGTCAACTTCCTTTTTTGAAGTTTTAAAGCTACCATCAGTTTTGTCAGTCTGTTGCCTTTCAAAATGCGTTGATTTTTCTTTTTCCACTTTGTTGTCAATTAAACCGGATTCCTGGCATCCTACCATTAAGAATGTAAAAACTAAGGTTGCCAAAATAAATCTAAAAAACAAAATTTTATTCTTCATGATTTTATTAATTTTGTAATGTTCAACATTAGGCACAATGCTTTAAAGTTCAACGTTTAATGTTTGAAAGTTTGACGTTGGCTTTTGGCATTGTGTCTTTTTTACTCTACCGGTTTACTGTCCGGCCGCAGCCCAATGGTCAGATGCTGGGGCACCCTTCTCACAGCCTAATTCCTTCGGCTGAAAAAGTTTTTTTATAGTTATGTGGGGAAGGTTGCACCTCCTTTCTCTTTTATTCAGTAGTCATTCTGTTGTCACTCAGTGGTCATTCAGTTGTTTCGCGTTTCGAGTTTCGAGTTACTGCAACTTTAAACGTGAAACCTGAAACGCGGAACGTTTCAAACTACTTTCAAACATAATGTAAAGAGCTGTTTGTATCCTATAATTGTTGCTTTATATTAACGTATAGTACAAATCAAAAAAAAAAACAGATCGCAAAATGTTCATTTACATTTTTTTACAGATTATTTTATCCAACGGTTAAGAACGATTGAATGTCAGGGAGTTATTTTAGAGTGATTTGCATTATTTAAAACAGTTCTAAAAATTTGTTTCGGGTTGTTCGGTTGTTATTCAGTAGTCACTCTGTTGTCATTCGGTTGTCATTCAATGGTTTCGCGTTTCGTGTTTCGGGTTTCGGGTTGGTGTCGTGACCTATCATAAATATGGTTGACAAATGAGGCTTTAGAGTGAAAAGCGAATGAGGGTAGCCGAAGAAACAAAGTGACGACATGGCGAAGGGGTAAAGCCCCGGAAAGCAATAACACAGGGTGAAGCAACGCGGAGCCCTGTGTAAAAGAAGCTTCACTCCATTAAGCTCTGAAAGAACGAAATCAATTTTATAATAAACAAAAAATAAATAACAAAAAAACTGTTAAACAACTTGACTGGAATAAATTAGTAGCAGAGGATAGGATGAATGAGTTTCGAGGTTTCGGGTTTCGGGGTTTGAACTAATTGATGTCTAAATTCAGAACTGAAAAATCATCTGATTGGTCAAATGCGAATTCCTTTAAATTATTTACTCATCCTTTACTTGACGCATATTCTCACTGCATACTGCCACTGCCGACTGCCAGCTTATTAGAAAATTGACGTCAATTTTAAAATTTACCTCTACTTCTGAATGTGCCTAATAAGAAGCATAAGAACTCCAAAACCCGAAACCCGAAACTTTTGCTAATAAGTTATTACTCTCTCTTCAAATTTCCTATC
>CAYFRV010000232.1:0-4900 GCA_964345495.1 uncultured Bacteroidales bacterium
AATGGTGAAGCCTCCCCCTACGTTGATTAACTCATGGGCTTCTTTAAATTTATGATAATTCGGGCCAAATACAACAGGAATTCCCCATGTAGCGGCTTCTAGTAAATTATGAATCCCTTTTCCGAAGCCACCTCCGATATAGGCAAATTCACCATAACGATAAAGCGCTGAAAGCAATCCTATGCTGTCAATGATTAATACATCAGCTCCTGAAATGTTAGTTTCTGTGGCATCGGAATACTTCATTACGTTAAATTCTTTGAGGTGGTCTATCAGGCGTGCAATGTTGGATTGATGAACTTCGTGCGGGGCAATGATCATTTTAAAAGGCTTTTTATGCTCCTTATAAAATTTAATCAGCAATTCATCGTCTTTGGGCCATGAGCTGCCGGCAATAAAAAGCAATTGATTTTGTTTAAATGTTTTAACCAGTGGCATTTCTTTAGCATCGTCAATCAGGTCGATTACCCTGTCCAACCGGGTGTCGCCTGATAAGGCTACGTTGTCGTAACCGTAAGATTGCAACAGGTCATAAGATGTTTTATCCTGAACAAAGATGTAATCAAACCAATCGATCATTTTGCGGAATGCTTTTCCGTACCACCTGAAAAAATACTGGTCCTTACGAAATATTCCGGAAATGAGATAAGTGTCGGCACCGGATTTTTTTAATTCACGCAGAAAAAAGTACCAGAATTCATACTTTATAAAAAATGCCTTGTCAGGATTGACAATATTTATGAATTTGCGTGCATTTCGTGGAGTATCTAATGGGAGATAGGTTACATAATCGGCAAATTTGTAATTTTTTCTGATTTCATACCCACTTGGTGAGAAAAAGGTGAGCAGTATAAGGTAATCCGGATATTCTTTTTTTAATTTTTCGATTAATGCTCTGCCTTGTTCAAATTCTCCAAGTGAAGCGCAATGAAACCATGCTACTTTATGTCCGTCAGAAAATTTTCTGAGTTCTTTAAATAATTTTTTTCTCCCATTTACAAATAGATGCGCTTTATGATTGAGAAGTGAAGCAATTTTAACCAGTGCGATAAATCCCTGAATAGCAATATAGTATAATAATTTCATGACATTGTTTAATTTTCATCAAAATTACGGAAATAGAAATTATCAAAAAATTTTAAAAAAAAATTTTAAAAATATCGAGTTGCAATCAGTTGACTTATAGCAGAATACAAACATAATTTTTTGAAATAGTTCTAAAATGTGGATTAATTAAGACATTTTTTTGTTATTAAAAAATATTTTTTACTTTTATACCAGTTAAAACGCTTTTCTTGATACCCTATAACCCTAAACTTTACAATTCAAGGTCTTCAGTTCTTCTGAAGGCCTTTTTGCATCAATAAAACCAATAATCCCAGGCTCAATTCGTTCTATTACTTTGAATAAATTGCAATATAACCTGATGATACTCATAAAAAAAATCCTTTCATTTTCCATTATCACCTTTGTGATTCCCTATTGCGTTTATTCTCAGGAATTAAGCAACTATCGAAATGCTTCCTTCCGTGTTTCAGAAGATACCATAACTGTTGACAGCCTAAGTATGATCCCCGGCAGTTTAACTTTAAAACACAACCGAATGGCCACAATTCCTGATTCGCTATATAATATTGAATACTGGGAGTCAAAATTAGTTCTTTCCGACAAAATAGCGAAAGCTTATGATTCGCTTACAGTAACTTACCGTGTATTCCCAAAGAAATTCTCAAAATCATACTTTGAAGAACGATTTATAGACAAAAGAAAAGTGCCGGATGAAGCTTTCACGTATGAAAAAATTCAATCGCAAACTAAAAACCAAAGTACTTCCCCTTTTAACCCTAATGATATCATTCAGTCAGGAAGTATTGGGCGCGGATTAACTGTCGGCAACAATCAGGATGTAAATTTAAATTCTACGTTGAATCTTCAACTTTCCGGTCAGTTAACAGATAACCTGAAAATTGCCGGTGTGATATCGGATGACAACATTCCAATCGAACCTGATGGTACTACACAAGAAATTAAACAGCTGGATAATGTTTATTTGAAAGTGTACAATGACGAAACCCAGTTAACGGGCGGCGATTTTGAGATTGCAAACTCAACCGGGAGATACCTGGATTTTCAGCGTAAAGTCAAAGGAGGTAATGTTAGGCAAAAATTTGATCTTGGTTCGGATAGTCAATTAGAGTCGTCACTGGCGGGAGCAGTTTCGAAAGGGAAATATTGCAATAAATCCATTCAGGGGCAGGAAGGAAATCAAGGTCCTTATCGTCTGACAGGGTGTGAAGGTGAAAGCCAGATAACCATACTTGCCGGCAGTGAAAGGGTTTACATTGACGGTGAAAGGCTAAAACGCGGTAAACAAAATGATTATACCATTCATTACAATACAGCGGAGTTGACATTCACTTCAAACAGACCAATAACAAAGGACAAACGAATAAAAGTAGAATTTGAATACGCAATACGGAGTTTTGCAAGATTTTCTGTTTTTTCAAAAAATAAAATTAAAACAGAAAAAAGCCGGTTTTGGATAAATTTCTATAGTGAAAGTGATGCAAAAAATCAAACCTTATCTCAGGATCTTACAGAAGAACAGAAACGAATGCTTGCTGATGCCGGCGATCAACTGAGTCACGCAGTTGTTCCTTATGTAGATACTGTGGAATACGATAATGACCGTATTTTATATAAGAAAGTCGATACAACGGTTGGTGGTCAGACCTATAGTGTATACAAATATTCTACGAATCCGGAATTGGCAAAATATAAAGTCGGGTTTTCTTATGTCGGGGAAGGAGAAGGAAACTATGTGATTGCTCAGAGTTCGGCTAATGGCAGAGTTTATAGATGGGTGCCACCCGAAAATGGAGAGCCGCAGGGAAAATATTCACCTGAACGACGACTTTCAGCGCCTGTAAAACATCAAATAATACAGGCAGGTGGGGTAACCCGCATAGACTCCTTTACAACGAGTTCTTATGAAATTGCATTCAGTAATAATGATAAAAACACCTTTTCTTCGAAAGATCAGCATGATGATAAAGGCTATGCAGTAAAATTTGACATAAACAGAAATTTTCAATTTACAGATACATCAAAAACACAAATTGCAGCAGATATTGCTTACCGAGGACAACACAGAAATTTTCAGCCAATAGGCAGAATTAAAACAATTGAATTTGAGCGTGACTGGAATTTGCGCAATCAACGGTTTGATTCGGACGAACACTTCCTTAAAGGTAACATTAATTTTGCGCGGAATGAATTTGGTAGGCTCAACTATCAGTTTGAATCGCTTCAGTATCCAAAGAATTATGAAGGTTATAAAAATCAGCTTAGTGCTTTGATTAACAAAGGCGGGTTTAAAATTGACCTGTGGGGAAATATTCTTAATACGAACAGTAATCAGCATAACACACGATTTATTCGATACAAGGGAGATATTAGCCGCTCTTTTAACCGCTTTATTTTGGGAGTCAGACCAGAAGGCGAACATAACCGGTGGCAGGAGAGTTCTACGGATTCTCTTAATCCAAATAGCGAAGGTTTTTCATCATGGGAGTTTTACGTGGCTACACCAGATACGCTTACCAACAACTATTTTGCCAGTTATAAACTAAGAGATGATTTTGCTCCTGTAGGTTCTGATTTAAAGGAAATTACATCCGCCAGGGATATAAATATCGGATACAACATTCGTTCTTTCGAGAATCATTCTCTATCGTCAAAACTGACTTACCGGGAACTGGAAATAAATGACAGTACTTTTTCAGAACTTCAGCCGGAAGAAAACTTAACCGGCCGTATTGAACATAGTGGAAGCTGGTTTAAATCGTTCCTTTCAACTTCTACATTCTGGGAGATTGGTTCCGGCCTGGAGCCTAAACGTGAATTTACATACCTGGAAGTTCCGGCAGGACAGGGAGTGTATACATGGACAGATTATAATTCAAATGATGTGAAAGAATTAAATGAGTTTGAAGAAGCTAATTTTCAGGATGAAGCAAAATATATCAGGGTTTATCGTCCTTCCGGCGAATACATCAAAACCAGGCATAACGAGTTCAGTCAAACACTGAACATAGTCCCGGGAAAGCTTATAAAAAGCGACTCAGGCTTAGTCAAACAGATTAAAAAAATTTCTAACCGGGTGACATACAATATAAATCGTAAAACTCAGAATACCGGCATTTGGGAAAATGCCAATCCATTTAATCATTCATTTCAGGATACAAACATTATTTCAAAAAGCACCAGCATAAGGAATAAGTTAACCTATAACAGAAATAATCCTGTTTATCAGATTCACTATATCTTTTTGCAGTCGAACAATAAATCATCTATGGTGAATGGTATGGAAAGTAAGGAATCTTTAAAACATGGAATTCAAGTTCACTGGAATATAAATGAAAATAGCTCACTTATCAACAAGGCAAGTCAGAGTCATAAGCACCAGAAGTCGGAATATTTTAAAAATTCAGATTACAAAATTAAAAGCTACAAAGATGACATAACTTTCAGATATCAGCCTGTATCAAATATTAGGTGGGAGTTAAATTATATAATCCAGAATAAGAACAACTCCCTTGGAGAGGAGAAGGCCATGAAACATAATATTGGCGCTTCTTTGCGCTACAGTAAGATACAAGCCTTCAATCTTCAGCTTGGTGCGGATTTTATTTATTTTAAGTATCCACATTCTACGAATTCACCCATTGCTTATGAGATGCTGGAAGGACTGAAGCCTGGCAAAAATGGTACATGGAATGTAACTTTCCAAAAGGATATTTATAAAAATTTGCAACTCAATTTGCGCTATAGCGGCCGGATTTCTGAGAATTCAAATGCCATTCATACAGGACAGATGGAGTTAAGAGCGAACTTTTAG
>CAYFRV010000233.1:0-4867 GCA_964345495.1 uncultured Bacteroidales bacterium
TCTTATTTCCTGTGGCATAGTAAATAGGCACAGAAACAGCGATGCCTTCAGGGATGTTATGAATAGCAATAGCCACAGCGATGGCCACACCCAAACTCGGGTCTTCTAAAGCCGCTGTAAAAGTTGCCAGTCCTTCCGGGAAGTTGTGAATGGTGATAGCCAGTGCTGTAAAAAGTCCCATTTTTAACAGTTTTGGATCTTTTGTACTCGACATGCCAAAATTCATCTCTTCCACTGTGCGTACTTCGTGAGGGTTTTCATAAGACGGGATTAGATAGTCAATGATGGCAATAAATAAAATCCCGCCGAAAAAACCTGCAACTGTCACCCAGTAGCCGGGAGTTTCGCCCAGGGCTGTGGTCAGCGATTCCTTGGCCTTAAAAAATATTTCTATCATGGAAACATAGATCATCACCCCGGCGGAAAAACCCAGGGAAACAGCCAGGAATTTTTTATTTGTTGTTTTACTGAAAAATGCGATAAAACTGCCAATGCCGGTCGATAATCCGGCAAACAGGGTTAATGCAAACGCTAATAAAATGCCTTCTGTTACCATCGAATAAGAGTTTAAATTAGAGTTTTAAAAATATTCAGAATCTACCGGAATGACAAATTAGAAAAGTGAATCTGTCGCATTATTTTCCTCTTCATAGCCATGGTCAATTGACAAGTCCTTCTTTTTGGAAGCTTTCACTGCTAATTCGTCACAGCGCTCGTTTTCTTTTATGTTCGCGTGTCCTTCAACCCATGAAATGCTTACATTGTGCTTCCGGTAAAGTTCAAGAAAGCGTTTCCACAGGTCAATATTTTTTTTCTTTTTGAAGCCTTTCTTCTCCCAGTTGAAAACCCATTCTTTATTTATAGCATCGGAAACATATTTTGAATCGGTATAAATATGAACGTTACTGCCTGGCTTTTTAAGTGCTTTCAGTGCGGTAATAACGGCCAGCAGTTCCATACGGTTATTGGTAGTTTTTCGAAAGCCTTCAGATAATTCTTTACGATGCGATCCTGACATCATAACAACTCCGTAACCTCCCGGTCCGGGATTTCCCCGGGCAGCTCCATCTGTATAGATAATGATATCTTTTTGCATGGGTCAAATATAGGAAAAAAGAAAGGTTACCGGAAGAAAACCGGTAACCTTTCCAAAAAATCCGTAGCAATATATTTTAATCTTCGACAATATCCATTTCTTCAATGAGGTGGTCGGCACCTGCAAATTTGTCGATAACAAAGAGTACATATCGGATATCAACGCTAATGGTTCGCTGCAGCTCCGGCTCAAATTTAATGTCACCACTCATAGCTTCCCAGTTCCCGTCGAAGGCAATTCCAATCATTTCGCCTTCTCCGTTCAATACCGGGCTTCCGCTGTTTCCACCTGTGATGTCATTGTTTGAAATGAAGCAGACCCTCATTTCTCCGTCTTCACCATAACGTCCATAGTCTTTTTTCTTATAGAGTTCTTTCAGTTTTGGATCCACGATAAATTCTTTATCGTTCGGATCTTCTTTCTGCATCACACCTTTAAGCGTGGTATAGTAATCGTAATGTACAGCATCTCTTGGAATATAGTCATCAATTTTTCCATAAGTCATACGCATTGTGAAGTTTGCATCCGGATAGAATTTCCTGTCTTCCTGCATTTTCTTCAGTCCATCAACAAACAAACGTTGTCCTTTATTGAGTTGCTCAGCATAGCTGCGGTATTTGCCTCTCAATTTACCAATTGATTCCTGAATGGATTGCATAGCTATAAACGCAGGATCATTTTCGAGCGCTTCCAAAGTTGGATTGTCAAGATAGTTATTTACAAGATCCATTGACTTAAACATGGAATTATCAAACACGTGTTCCGCGTATTTATCAAAATCTCCGTCATATAGATTTTCGATTCGTGAAAATACTTCAGGTTTATGTTCTTCTTTAACTTTTTTATCGTAGATATCAAATAACGCCGCCAATATTTTTTTATCAGTTGGGGCGTGGTAATCTTTATAGAAATCTTTAAGTCTTCCTCTGATGCTCTCCACTTCAGCATTAATGGCTTCAGTGCTGTCGGGCATATTTTTCAGGGTGCGGTGTAATCCCATAAACCTGCCGGTGAAAGGTATGATTTCTGCTCCTCGCATCAGAGCCTCAGAAAGGTACATGAAAGACCTGAAATATTCTTTTCGGTCTTTGTATGCTGTTTTTATTAAACTCAGCGCCTCGCCGTATTTTTCTTGTCGCTCTTCATCAGCATTTACCCATTCACGGAATTTATCTTCCAGCTCCTGGCGTTTTTCAATTACATCTAATCTCCTGAGGCCTTCATTTTGTCCAATGCTGTATTTATAGTAATTGGTGCTTCTGGAGTATTTGGAAGCATACTTTATACGGAGTTCTTCACTTGACTCCATTGCTTCTTCCATGATCTCCTGTTTCTTTTCTCTGACTTCAATTCGTGTAGGATTCGTTATGTTCATGGTTTCTTTTACGCCATAAGAAGTCATGTACCGGTCAGTTCCACCCGGATAGCCTAAAATCATGCTAAAATCACCTTCTTCAACTCCTTTAAGCGAAATGGGGAAATGATGATCCGGCTCCATTGGGACGTTTTCTTCAGAGTATTCGGCTGGGTCTCCGTCTGGAGCGGAATATACACGGAACATTGCAAAATCACCGGTATGGCGTGGCCACATCCAGTTATCAGTATTATGACCAAATTTTCCGATTGATTCCGGAGGGGCGCCAACAAGCCTGACATCGTTATATTTTTCATAAACCATCAGGTAAAACTGATTCCCGGAGTAGAAGCTTTTTACGTTTGCATTGTAATGATTGCCTTTAGTAGCTTCTTCTTCAATTTTTGAAGAAATCTCCTGAATTTTTTGAGCTCTTTCCTGTGCTGTCATCTCATCGTTGAGTTCAGAATTGATCCGTTCTGAAACGTCTTCCATTCGCTCCAGAAAAGAAACAGATAATCCCTCAATCGGGATTTCTTCATCGTGATTTTTTGCCCAGAACCCTTCTTTCAGATAGTTGTTTTCTGTTGTAGTGTGCTCCTGAATGGCACCATATCCGCAGTGATGGTTGGTAAAAATCAACCCCTGGTCGGAAACAATTTCGCCGGTGCAAAACCCGCCAAAGTTTACCACCGCGTCTTTTACACTCGATTGATTAATACTATAAATGTCCTCTGCAGACAGTTTTAAGCCCATTTTTTCCATTCGGTCCATGTTCATTTTTTTCAACATGGTAAGAAGCCACATTCCTTCATCGGCTGAAACCGAAAATATTCCGGTTAACCAAATTCCAATAAGTAAAATTGATACTTTGCGTTTCATATAATTATCGTTTTAATGATGAAAATTTTAAATGTTAGTATAATTAATACATAATATATTACATAAGCTGAAACATTTTCTTCCGGATTTTGTAAAACAGCTTTTACAACTTGCAGGGTTATTTGTATAAATTAATTTCTAATCCCGTAAATGACTTTTAAAATAGACTTGCGATTTCATCCAATGTTTAATAGGTAAAAGAACATTAAGCGAAAATAACTAAAACTAATTTAAAATAAAAAAGTTAGGTTTGCACAAAAGTTAATGAGGTATCATGATTAAAGAAGATATTCGGAAGAAGACAAAAAGCGAATTGAAGGAGTTTTTTGAACACCAGGGCAGGAAAGCATTTAGGTCCAAACAGGTATTTGAATGGCTCTGGCAAAAAGGGGTTGTTTCATTTGATGAAATGACAAACCTGTCAAAGTCCGACAGGCAGTTGTTAGGAGAACATTTTTATATTAACTCTTTGAATATAAAAGATGAGCAAAAAAGCCGGGACGGAACCATTAAGTGTGCTTTTGAGCTACACGATGGCCATTTGGTGGAAAGTGTTCTGATTCCATCTGAAGGGCGCTTTACGGCCTGCATTTCGACCCAGGTTGGTTGTCAATTAAACTGTTCCTTTTGCGCTACAGCTACAATTTCTTTCCGAAGAAACCTGGAGGTGGGCGAAATTTTCGACCAGGTAATTTATCTGAACAAGCTAGCTGAGAAAAATTACCAGGGACATCTGACAAATATTGTTTATATGGGAATGGGCGAACCGCTAAATAATTATGAAAACCTGATCGGATCTGCAAACATTATAAGTTCAGAAGAGGGGCTGAGCTTTTCTCCCCGAAGGATCACCGTTTCTACTGTAGGTATTCCAGATAAAATAAAACAGCTTGTGAAAGATAATGTCCGGTTCAATCTCGCTATTTCATTACACACGGCAATAGAAGAGAAACGAAATGAGATAATTCCCATCAATAAGAAATACAATTTAGATCGATTAAAAGAGGCGCTTATATATTATCATAAAGAAACCGGCAATCGGATTATTTTTGAATACCTGATGCTTGGCGGGTTTAATGATGACATAAAAGATGCACGCGCTTTAGCAGATTATTGCCGGAATTTTCCGGTTAAAGTGAATCTCATTGAGTATAATCCCGTAGGTGATGATCGGTTTAAAAAATCAACCGCTCAAAAAACGGAGGAATTTAAAAAATTTCTTGAAAACCGGAATATGATTGTAACTATCAGGCATAGTAGAGGAAGTGATATAGATGGAGCGTGTGGACAGTTAGCAGGGAAAAAGTAAACGAAAGAAAATGAATTGAACGCGGCTGCCTGGCTAGCCGAGCAGAGTTGACACAGAGAGGGCTCACAACTGGCGCAAGTGTCCGCTTGTGTCCCTGCTCATAAAAATGACGTACAAAGTGCTCGGCGGAATTTGTAATTCCGTCGTCCTAATCAGGCAAAAATTTCGTCATCGGCTAATGAAAAGTTCCGATCTTGCTTGCAATTTGATAGGTTAGGTGGTTTCT
>CAYFRV010000234.1:0-4837 GCA_964345495.1 uncultured Bacteroidales bacterium
TTAAGATATGTAACACATTAGAGTATCAATAACCTCAACTTTGTACTAAGAATATTAAAATTAAAACTAAAATCTATGAAAAAATTAGGATTTACAATTCTATTGTCATTATGCTGTTTCTTTTTTAGCAATGCACAGGATTACAATACAGGAATTGGACTACGTGGAGGTTTTTCCAAAGGATTAACCATTAAGCATTTTGTTAGTTCAAAATCAGCTTTTGAGTTTATTATTTCCAGCCGTTGGGACGGTCTTGCAATAACCGGATTATACGAAATTCATAACCGGGCGTTTGACGCTGACCGCTTGAACTTGTACTACGGATTTGGTGGTCACGTTGGCTTCTGGGATGGCGATGATACTCGTGATTACTGGGGAACTGAAGGTGAAAGCTATACAGTTATTGGGGTAGATGGAATACTTGGACTGGAGTATAATTTTGCAGAAATACCTTTTAATTTAAGTATCGACTGGAAGCCCGCTTTCAACTTTTATGGATATTCCGGCATTTGGGCCGATGGCGGGGCACTTTCTGTAAGGTACATATTTTAATTACAGGTAAAAATTTAAGAGTAGGAATAACTAAAAGTATTCAAACAATGAAACGAATATGTTAAAAATAACCTCAATAAGTGTGAAAGATGTAAATATACGTCAGAGATATGTAACGTTTTATGGTTTCTAAAGAATTAACTTCGATAATCATTCATTAATATTATTCACTAAAAACAAAAAACAAAATGAAAACATTTGAAAAAAGAACAAATCATGTTGTGATTCTTTTGTGCCTGTCATTACTGATGATAAGCACTATTGGTTATGCACAACAAACAAAGAAAACTTTGTTTATGAAAGCCGATAAGGCTATGCTTCATGCCAAGTCAATGCAGGCAGATCTGCTTGTCCCAACCGAATTCAATAAAGGGGTTGATAGCTATAAAGATGCTGAAAAATATTATGCTAAGAAGAAAGGTGTTGAAAAGATAGAAGAATCCCTTTTAGAAGCAGTAAATTATTTTAACCGGTCGGCAGATTTTAGTGTTTCTGCTAAATTGGTATTTGCCAATTCACTTAAAGCTCGTGAAGATGCACTATCAGCAGGGGCAGATAAATTTGCAAAGGAAATGTGGAGTGACGCAGAAGAAGAGTTTAATAAAGCAGCAAAAAAGCTGGAAAAAGGAGACAGGGATGACTCGTACAAATATTCAAAAGAAGCAATTGAAATGTACAGGAAAGCTGAATTATTTTCCATAAAAACTGATTTGCTTGACGGAACACGTGCTTTGTTGAAAAAGGCGGATGATATGAAGGTTGACCGTAATGCTCCAAAAACAATTAAAAAGGCAAAAGCATTGCTTGCTGAAACAGAAAAAGAACTCGAAACAAACCGGTATGATATGGATTACCCACGTATTTTGGCAAAACAGGCCAAATATGAAGTCAGGCATGCCATTTTCCTTAACAACACGATATCGGAAATTGATGACAGTGACATGGAAATGGAAGAGATAATTTTAAAATATGAAACACCTCTTATCAGGATTGCAGAAAAAGTTGGTTTTGTGGCTCAGTTTCATGAAGGCAACAAAAATCCTGAACAGGAAATAATTAAGCATGTAATGGAGTTACAGAAAAACAATAAAATGCTTATGGCCGAGACCCTTGATAAAGAAAATGAAATATTCCATTTACAATCGACTGTAGCGTTATTGAAAAAACAAAATCTGGCGCTCAACAGCGAGTTTAATGATGAAATTAAGAAGCGGACAGGTGCCATGAAATCGCAAACCAGGGAGTTTGAAAAAGAAAAGGCCATACTTGCAGCAAAAATTGATAAACAAACAAAACTGAATGAACAGTTTGAAGCAGTTTACATATTATTCGATGAAGCAGAAGCATCAGTCTTTCGTTCCGGGAATGATATTGTTATACGAATGCATGGTTTTGGTTTTGATACAGGCAAGTCTGAAATTACACCAAAGAACTTTGATTTATTGACCAAGGTACAGAATGCCATCAAGATATTTCCCAAAAGCAATGTAATTGTTGAAGGCTACACTGATTCTTTTGGAGGCGATGAATCGAATTTAGCGCTTTCTCAGCAGCGTTCAGATGCAGTCACCCAATATTTGAATGCAAATTCGGACACACCGGGAAATTATAAAATCAGTTCAGTGGGTTATGGTGAAACCAACCCTGTTGCCAATAACGAAACCGCAGAAGGGCGAAAACAAAACCGACGGATTGATATAAAAATTCAACCTGATATGTAAATTTCTAAATGAGCCATAGGAAAAGCACTTCATAAACAAAGCTTTTCCTGTGGCTTATTCAATTTCCTGTATATATAAACCGTACAAACATTCTATTGGCAAAGTTTATTGAAGGTTTATCATCATATAAAAATCAAACATCATGAAAATTTTAATAACAGGGATTATAGTATTTATGGGTTGGTCAGTACTGTCAACCTACATCTACGTATGCAAAATCAAAGCGCTCTGCCCACAGGAACAAACAATTCTTGTTGGGGCGATTAACACAAACAATATCCTGTCTACAGAATCTAAGTCAGATGAAATAATAACAATACCAAAGGATTTGGTAATTTATTTCGCTTTTGATAAATCTGACTTCATACCGTACGAAGAAGCAAAAGCCTACTTCGACAAGTCGAATGCCTACATACAGCAATACGATCAGGCTAAAGTCAACATCACAGGACATACCGATGCGGTGGGCACAAATGAATACAACCATGCCCTTGGTATAAGGCGAGCACAAACCATGCAAAAGTATCTTGAAAGCATGGGTATACCGGCAAGCAAAATTAAAGTTGAATCAAAGGGAGAGAAAACGCCGGTTGCCAACAACAACTCGGATGAAGGAAGAGCAAAGAACAGAAGAACAGTAGTAACCATTAAAAAATAAAGATATGAACACAACAGCTATTATTCTAATGCAAGCAAGGACTGAAGCAACCCTTGTAATAATATCATTATTGCTGGTATCAGTAGTAATTGGGTATGTAACCGCCTGGCTTTACTTTAGGTTTATTCATAAAAGGAAAGTTGAGTCACTTGAATCAACGATTGAGAATTATGAAAACCAAATCGACAAGCTTAAAAACCAGAACAATAGATTCGAAAATGATTTGGAAGAAATAACCAGTGAGTTGGAGCAGCAAAAAAATATGGTTAATAAGCTAAAAAGATTAAATACCAAAGCCGGAAAAGAGGCAAGTAAAGCTAACCTCAAAAATGTAAAAAACGAGCAAAGGATTAGTGAACAGGATGAAGCACTTCTTCAAATTGCACAACGGAAGCATTTGTTAGATTATAGCAGCTTTGGAACAGCCACAATAGAAGAAAAAGATGACCTGCAAATGATTAGTGGCATAGGCCCGTTCATTGAAGAAAGACTACATGCTATCGATATCTATTCATTTAAGCAGATAAGCAAGTTTACTGCAATGGATATTGAAAAAATTAATGTTGCCATTGAATACTTCGCGGGCAGAATTGAACGCGACGAATGGGTGGCACAGGCCAGGGAACTTGTGCAGGATGAAATAAAAGAGGCAGCACTGGATCGCATAAGGGCAAGGAATACCGATATCTATTTCGATAGAATTGGTATAGCCCCAAAAAATGAAGCCGAAAACCTTACACTAATTAATGGCATTGGGGGGTGGATGGAAGAAAAACTTAATGCATTGGGGATTTTCACCTTAAGGCAAATTGCAAATTTCAATGATGAAGATGTAGAAATAGTTACCGAGTCCATTGAGTTTTTTCCCGGAAGAATTGAGAGGGATGAATGGGTTAGTCAAGCTAAAGAACTTGTAAAAAATGAAGGGAAAAGGGATGTTATCCTCGATAAAGTCAAAGAAAAGAAGAACAGTATTCCTTTCAATAGAATAGGGATAGCACCAAAGCATTTTGCCAACAACTTAACACTTATTAAGGGTATTAGCCCCTGGGTTGAAGAAAAACTTAACAAACTTGATATTTTCACCTTTGCCCAAATTAGTAAATTAACAGCTGAAGATGTAAACACCATAACCGAAATTCTTGAAATTGCCCCTAATAGAATTGAAAGGGACAATTGGATTGGACAGGCAAAGGAATTAGAGAATGCGAAGGTTACTTTTCCTCTTCAATAAAACAAAATACACTATGGATAATATAGAACTAGAAAAAGCCAAAATTTTAATTATTGTAGAAATGATGGAATACGTTCCAAATTCAGTGGTAATTAAAACCATAATAAAAAAAACAACGGGCAATGTTAGTGCGGTTTCGTTCGATTCGGGCGAAACCCTAACCGATAGGCTATCTCCGTTTGATAACTATATTCAAATAATTGATGGAAGGGCTGAAATCATAATCGATGGAGTAAAGAATCAGCTTGAAACCGGGAATTCTATAATTATTCCAGCGCACTCCTATAACACCATTAAGGCAAACATTCCCTTCAAGATGTTATCGACAGTTATTAAGAGCGGATATGAGGAGGTGAGCTAACGTTTAGTAACATTACTTAAAATATAGAGAATTCCGCCCCTCAAATAACAATCATACCTTAATGTTTTGCATTTTCAAACAGTCCATGACTTCCGGGGTTACATAGATCTCAAGCCTGACGACATTAATGAACCGGCCAGGGATGCCGATGTTCCATGGGATAAAACGACGATCAATGAACACCGCCATCTTGCCGGTGACGTGCTGAAAGCCTCGTATAAGCCTTGATGGTTTTCCAAAGCCTGTCATGTCTGGTATCGGCAACAATTCTTAGCTTCAGTCGGGTTTTCATTCCGGCCTGGTTATTTCAT
>CAYFRV010000235.1:0-4824 GCA_964345495.1 uncultured Bacteroidales bacterium
TTAGGCGGATTTCTTTTCTCAAAATCTTATATTCATCTGCAAAACGAACCGGATATATTTGAGACCTCCTTTACTTTAAGCTGCCTGGCAAGTATAGCTTTGTTTTTAGCAGGTAGTATCATTGCCTTGATAACAAGTAATATTTATAGTGACCAGATCATTATTTTTTTACTTGTGATTGTTGCTGTGAAAGGTTTTCAATATCCTACTAATGTATTGCTGGCAAATTATGAGAAGCAATTTGATTTTAAGAAAAGCGGGCTGATTTTTGCTGTTGCGAATATTTCAGCAATGATTGTTGCAATTGTTGTGGCGTATTTTTATCACACTGCCTGGAGCCTTGTCATCCGACAGATCCTGATTGCTTCGGTTGGTCTTTCCATTGCTTTAATTCTTCACAGAAGCATTGTTAAATTTAAGATAAATAAAACCACCCTAAAGAAAATATGGAAGTATTCCCGTGGAATATTTCTGTCCAAAGTTACTGAAATAATACAGGAGCGGGCTCCCAGGTTGCTTTTGGGTACTTTTGTTAACACCTGGATCCTTGGACTGTTTGAAAGAACTCAGTATCTATCCTTCTATCCCAAAAGAATCATAAATCCGATAAGCCAGAAAGTAGCTTTTAGCATTTTTTCAAAATACAAAGATGATAAAGAACGGATCCGTTTCGGGCTTTTCTGGAATTTATGGTTACTTATAAGGGTTTTTCTCCCCGTAGGTTTAGCATTGTTTTTAATCCCCGAAAAACTTATTACGCTCTTATTAGGCAGGCAATGGGTTGAAGCAGTTCCTTTCTTAAAAGCCTTTTCAGTCACTTTATTTGTTTTGCCTTTGCGCTCTATTCTTATAGAAACATTCTACTCACTGGGTAAAACAAAATTAGTTGCTAAGATTGGCAGTGTTGGTGTGCTGTTGGTACTTTTAAGCTTCCCGTTGATTTATCTGTTAAATTTGAATTGGTCGGTATTTGTCTGGATTATTTCGGGTTCTTTTCTCATTCAGTTGATTTTGTTTTTTGTTAGTTCTTTCAGGCAAAAGATACTTATAAAATTTTTCAGCCTCTGTGGTATACCTTTATTGGTAGGTTTAGTGCTCACGATGATTTATTCCGTTTTCTTCAGGGAAAGCCTGTTTTTATTATTTATTGCTTTAGTTCTTTATGCAGGAATTAATTTTCTTATTGAGCGGAAACAATATCAATTTATTATTTTTAAAGTTTTAAGAGTAAAATAAACTTTTTTTGAACCACATAAGGTATATAAGGTTCATATAAGTTATTTTTTAATTTCAAAATTTTTAGATTCAGGCTGAATTCATATACTATAAACTTTCCTTCAAATGCCAGAAAATATAAACTTAACAAACAAAAATCTATATTACATACTGCCGAAAAGCAATTTTTTTCAGGAAGGTGAAAGAGGTCGGGTTACTCATGCTTTAGGTATCGCTAAGGGTTTTGCAGAAAATGGATTTGAAGTAAATCTTGTCTCCGGGCCAAAGATAAATGAATTTAGAAGCAGGTTAACTGATCGGGTGCGAATTCATGAAATAAAAAAAACTTCAACTGAAAAAAACTGGCGGAAAAAACTTTTAACTTACCAGTCCGATCTCCTGAATAAGAATGATACCTTGCTAATACGTTATGCTATTTCGATTCCTTTTTTCATGTTAAAAATCGCAAAGTTAGCAAAAAGAAAAAAGGCGCTCTCTATAGTTGAGGTGAATAGTCTGGCCATGCATAATATTAAAGGTTTACCGAAATTTTTAAAACGCATCCTGTTAAAATTCGAATCTTATATACTTTCTAGCTATGACATTGTTTACGTAGTTTCTGAAACACTTAAAAATCAGCTTGATAAAGCTAATAAAAAATTGAGTGTCATTGTTGTTCCTAATGCAGCTAATAAGCGCGAAAGGCTTTCCGCCGGGAATGGAAAGAGAAAAAGAATTGTCTATATGGGTTCTATGCAGCAATACTATGACTTTGAATTGGTAATTAATGGTTTCAAAAAATTATTGAATGATTATTCTGATCTTTCATTGGTTTTTTACGGGCGAGGAGCTAAATATGAAGATGTGAAATCTTTAGCGAAAGATCATCCGAATATTAAACTTTGTGGAAGTTATGATAACACGGCTATTACAAACTTCTTATACAGCGATTCAGACATATTGGTGTTGCCTTATTTGGATGTACCTATTTCCAATATTGGTTCACCCACTAAATTATTCGAATATTTGTCATTGGGGCTGCCCTTGTTGGTATCAAATGTGGGGCAGTTGAATGAAGTTATATCAGATAATGAAAATGGTTTTATTTATCAGGCGGGGGATGTAGATTCATTTTACAGAAAATTAAAATATATTATTGAACAGCCCGATGTTGCTGTCAAAGTAGCAAATAAGGCCTATGAGGATTTTGTCACTCATCATACATGGCAAGCCAGAGTAAAGGAAATGATAGAAAAAATCCGGAATGGTACCTCAGAATAAAATATTTATTATTGGTGTAGGAAGGTCCGGTACAAGCCTTCTTCAGAGTATGCTGAATGCACATCCTGATGTCGCATTTATGCCCGAAACACATTTTTTCCGGAATTATATTTCATCACGGAAAACGAAAAATAAACTTGAAAAGGCAGGTTTCAAGAGTGTTTTAGAATATCTAAATGACGACCCCAATTTTGCACCGATTCAGTCTGTTTTATGGGAGATAACGGAAACAGCGACTGACGCTGAAATAAAACTGGAAGATCTACAGCAAAACATCTGGCAGCTTTACCTGGACCAAAAACAAAAACAAATAATCGGGGAGAAGGATCCACGCAACATTGATTACATCCCGGAAATACATAAATATTTTTCCGATTCAAAAGTTATTCACCTTATCAGAGACCCGAGGGATGTAGTTCTCTCAAGAACTAAAGCAGCATGGTCTTCACACAGGCCATACTGGATGCATGCATTAATTTATAAGGCACAAATTTCCCGTGGCATTAAACAAGCCGGAAAATATTTCCCGGATAAGTACTATGAAATGTTTTATGAGGATTTGATCAATCAGCCGGAAGCTGAGCTCAGAAAGCTCTGTGCTTTCCTGGAAATTGGTTATGATAAAAACATGCTTGATTTTAAACATTCTGCAAACGAATTGATTAAAGAAAGTGAAGTTTCCTGGAAGAAAGAGACCTTAGGGCCGTTGCTTCAAAAGAATGTAGATAAATGGAAGAAGGAGTTAACGAATCAACAATTGTTTGTGATAGAAACAATTTGCAGAAATGAGTTAAAACGTCTGAATTATAGTTTTTCTGATCAACATCAGAGAAAATCATGGGAAAAATTTCCTCAAACGGTTTTCCTGAATCTTTTGTCAGTAATTTTTAGGTTGGTTTACAGGGTTTTAACTTGATGGAACGCTGATTTTTATCTTGATAGAACACAGATGACGCTGATAGAACAGATTTACACGGATTTTAATTCATTTTTCAAAAAGAATCTTAAAAGAATTTTTAGTCTATTAAATAAATCCGCGATTATCTGCTGAATCAGTATCATCAGCGTTCTATTTATGTTTTTTGGCTAATCATGTGGATAAAGCTTCATACCAAGTAATTTTAAACACACTAAAAAAATATATAAAGTTGAAAAGCATACCTCCAAAGATGCATACTGGCCTGCGATCATATCCTCTGGGTTTTCTTGGTGATGGTCGGTTACTAATAAGCAAGGGGAGAAGTGTTTGGGTGGTAGATGAGAATAAAAAAAAACGTGTAGCCTGGTATAACCCTGAATTTCATTATAGAATATTTTACTGGTTTGCCCTGATTAGGAGGGTGCTTAGATTAGGATTTCATGCCCTGTATTTAATCGATCAATCAAGGTGGATAGGAATTCTGAGAAAAAGAATTGCAATAAGAGAACCGGGAAATAACAAATTTGAAGAGGTTCATAAAGTACGGAATGGCTCCCGTCCTTTAAATATTTGTGTGACACCGGAACATCATCTTTATTATGGCGAATACTTTTCGAATGAAAGTAGGGGAGAAGTTAGTATTTATGGAAGTAAGAGCGGTAAAAACTGGGAAAAGATCTACAGTTTTCCTGAAAAAACGATTCGCCATATTCACGGTATCTTTTGGGACTCCTACAGGAATGGCATTTGGGTGTTAACTGGCGATAGTGATGAAGAATCGGGGTTATGGTTTACTGATAATAATTTCAGGACACTTAATTTGGTTAAAGGAGGCTCTCAGCAATTTCGCGCAGTTTCGCTTATTCCTAAACAGGATGGACTCATTTTACCAACCGATACACCATTGGAAAAAAATTATATTCAATTTTATGATTTGAAGAAAGATCAGGTCATTCGTTTAAAAGAAATTGAAGGTAGTGCTTTTCATGCAGAGAATTATGGCAATTTTGACATGGTTTCAACGATAATTGAGCCAAGTAGTGTGAATAATACGAAATATGTATGTGTTTATGCTTCGCAGGATGGTTATAACTGGAAATGTATAAAACGAATCAGAAAGTCGCGATTTCCGGTTGCATTTTTTAAATATCTAAGATATCCCGAAATTGAGCTGTTGCCGGATAGTAAATTATCCCCCTTTGTATATGGATATTGCCGTTCTCTAAAGAAACTCCATGGCAGAATTGTTTACTGGAAAAAAGATGATATTCGCGAATTTCTGAAGAATTAGAAACTGTTTTGATTTTATTTAAAAACTCTACTTTACCAAATTTTGAAGATGTTATTTTTCACTGCCCCGTCCTTTAGAGACTGTGTGAAAATGCAAGTGTATTTTTATTATGGAAATG
>CAYFRV010000236.1:0-4817 GCA_964345495.1 uncultured Bacteroidales bacterium
CGGCCAGCGCGTTCCATTAAAACGCAATCAAAAAAGGCTGTTCAAGAAATTCTGAACAGCCTTTTCGGTGTTTAATTTGTTTATTTTCTATTCTTTATCCTGGTCAGGTACTTTAAATTTATCACCGGTTTCTTCAATTAGTTTTTTATACCATTCTTCACTATAGCCGGGTTGCTCTAATTCTACTACTCCTGTACCATTTGTCTCAAACTCTCTGCCATCGGTTGGTTTCACGTTTCCGTCAACAAATTTCATGAAAAGGAACTGATAGAATTTTTTCCAATTGTGAACTAAGGCGTTAGCATTGTCAACTGAAAAATCAGAGACAAACTCAATTGCTTTTTGCTCATCATCATTATACAGATCCATAGCTTTATTATCAATAGCTGTAGTATATTGCATGAAACGTTTCTCTAATTTTTGCTGATAATCACTAATGTAGGGATGAATCAGGTTATAACGTGTGTATGCAAGATTGGATACCTGGTTGAAAATCCAGAACGCAGAATTTTTACCCCATTCCATCATAGAGCCATTTCCTTCTGCATAAGTTTCAGGCGCTTCCTGTAAACCAGCGTAAAGCGGTGTGTAAACAGTACTTGCAGCATCGTCTACACTAAACCAGAATATACCACCGATTTCATCAGGTAACCAGTCTCTTGCTTGCGCTACAAAAGAGAAGCCTGTTTGTTGTGTAGCAGTAGCTCTTTCGTTGAAATATTTTTCGCCATCAACTTCCCAGTAAAGTGGACGCCATCTGTATGGTCTGTCAAACGGTCCTGCGCCAAAATCATCGCGCATGTCCAGTTCAGTACCTTCAAGATGATCTCTCATGAAATTCATAAGATCTCGTGCACCTATTTCTTCTTTTGGCTTAATCCACAATGGCATTCTGTTGTCCAGTTCATTTCCTTTCACGTACTCAAGATACTGGTCCATGTCATCGTGTATGTCTTTGAAGAAAGACCAGACTCTTACTTCACAAAATCTTGCACCGCCAAAAGTCATTGGAGCGTAAGTATCAGAAAAGCTGAAATTTTCATCTTTCCCTTCATACCATCCTTGGTCTTTTGCAAAAGAAATAACATCGTCAGCATAGACGGTAGTTATTTCAGGATTTGAAATTTCGTCAATATCGCTGAAAGTAATACTTGATTCCTCATCTTCCAGAGGGAAAGTTCTTATTCGTGCCTGGTTGGCATGAGCGGATACGTATCCGTCCGGTATCTTTCGGGCTACCCATACTGCGCCTTTATCATTGGGACCTTTACCGATTATTTCAAGGATCCACACTTCATTCGGATCAGCAATAGAGAACGATTCGCCGGTACTATAATATCCATATTTATCAACAAGGTTGCCCATTACCTTAATTGCTTCTCTTGCAGTTTCTGCTCGTTGAAGCGTGATATACATTAAACTTCCATAGTCGATTATGGCGTTAGAATCTTTCACAGCAAGCTCTTCTCTACCACCATAAGTGGTTTCCCCAATTGAAAGTTGATGTTCGTTCATGTTTCCGACTACAGAGTATGTATGATCTACTTGTGGAATTTGTCCCAGGTATTTTCCTGTGTCCCATTCGTATACATCCAGCATTGCGCCCTCAGGATGATCAGCAGCTGCTCTGTAATAAAGTTCACCGTAAAGAACATGAGAGTCAGCAGCGTAAGTGATCATTGTTGAACCGTCTTTACTGGCGCCTTTGGTTACTAAAAAGTTTGTGCAGTCACCATGACTGATGTTGAATAAAAAGAGTGACAAAAATAATGTCAGACTAATTGATTTGATTTTTGTTTTCATAATTTGTGGTTTATTTATTTTACTTGGAATTATTCTTCATACATAAAGTCAACAATTTTTTTACGATCTTCATCTGTGAGTTCGTGAACTAAACCGTTAACCTGATTTCTATTCATGAGTTCTAAAATTTCATCTTTTTGTTCTTTCTTAATATTAATGTCTGCCAGTTTCACCGGACAATCAATTGATTTAAAGAATTGTGACAGGTTTTGAATGGTATCATCAGCGTTAGTTGTTCCGAACAAATGTTCTCCCAGCTTTGCTACGCGCTCAGGAATGCGTTCTTTTTGTAATTTCATCCATGCAAGGGAAGCAATGGTTAAGGTAGCGCCATGCGGAGTATCGTAAAGAAATGACAAGATATGGCCGATGGCATGAGTTCCCCAGTCGCCGATTGTCCGGCCGCGGTCACATAAACCATTTAAGGCATTTGTGGCAGCCCACATAATATTTGCACGGTATTCATAGTTTTTGGGTTCTTTAAGAACTTTTGGTCCGTATTCCATCGCTTCTTTACAGATGGCTTCTACAAACCGATCTGATAATGAAGCTGTTCCTCCTCCATAAAAGGACTCAAAAGTATGTACCATTAAATCTGCAACTCCGTAGGCAGTATATTCTTTTGATACGGAGTAGGTGAATTGTGGGTCTAAAAATGAATGATTGGGATAGTTCAGCGAATGAACCAGCCCTATCTTTTCTTTTGTTTCATGGTTTTGCAATACGGCAGCACCATTCATTTCAGAACCTGTGGCAGCTAGAGTAAGCACTGACACAACAGGAATTTTGCTCTTAGGTTCTATTTTCCTTTTCATCAAATCCCATGTATCAACCTTATTTGCTATACTTAAAGAAGTTATTTTTGCGCTGTCAAGTACGCTTCCTCCACCTACGGAAAGAATTACGTCTACATTGTTCTCAATTCCATATTCGGCAGCTTTATATACATCGTCAACAACGGGATTTGATTTTATGCCCGAATATTCAAAAACTTCGGCATTCATTGATTTGAGTTGTTCCATGACCATGTCGTAAATGCCATTACGCTTAATCGAACCTTTACCATACATCAGCAATATTCGTTTCCCATATTTGCTGATAACTTCACCTAGCTGGTTGGTTACGTCTTTTCCGAAATGAAGACTTGTTGGGTTATATGCTGTAAAATTTTCCATATTTAATACTTTTATATCTGATTTAACAAATATAATTTTTTTTGTTTACAAAGAATATGAAGTTCTTTACCTTGACGAAATTTCTGGTATAAAGTTTAAATATAGTGGATTATACCGCCGGAATTATCGTGCTTTGCTCCGGTGACAGAAGCGAGGCAGTTAATTTTGTTTTCAACTCTTAAGACCCCCATAAATGCAAAAATCAGTGATTCTTTATAATTCACCAACTGATTATCCGGAATAATTAGGTTATTATGGTTATGATCACGGAGACATTCCATTAAAAATTTATTATGGGCTCCTCCGCCGGTTGTAAGTATGTTCTTTTTATTTGTTTGCTCTGTTGCTTTTGCTATTTGTGTTGCAATATGCTCATAAATGGTTCGCATAATATCTGATATTGAATGTTCCTCCTCATATTTCCGGGTGATTTTGAAGAAGACAGAATTTAACCAATCATCTCCAAGTGATTTTGGGCCTGTGGTACTGTAAAATTCCAGTTTATTCAATTCTGAAAGAAGGTCTTTGACAATTTTTCCTTTTCTGCCAATTTCACCATTATTATCATATTCTTTTCCTTCTTTTGCAGCAAAATGGTTTAGTGCTTTGTTGACCGGGCAAATGTCGTGAGCAAGTCTTAGATTATTTAACTTATATGAGATATTGCTGTATCCTCCCAGATTTAGACAATAATCGTATTCAGCAAACAATAATTCATCCCCGATTGGAACAAGGGGAGCACCCTGCCCACCGAGGGCAGTATCGAGCAGGCGAAAATTTGTTATTGACGGAATATTCGTTACCGCAGCTATATGCGCACCAGAACCTATTTGAGTTGTGTAATTGTTTTCGGGGTTGTGAAAAACAGTATGTCCATGGGAGGCAATATAATCAACCTGGTTTATTTGATTGTCTGAAATAAATTTCATTGCTTCCCGGCCTATGAATTCTCCAAATGCTTTATCCAGTTCAACGAAAGATTTTGCCGGGGATGTTGCTGCTTTTGTTAGCTTTTGTTTCCATTCAGTCGAATATTCAAAAGTCTGTGAATAAGGCATACTATATTTCCACTTTTTCTCAGAATATTCGAATCTGCAAAAACAAATATCCAGCCCATCCAATGATGAGCCGGACATAATTCCAATAATATGATAGATTTTTTTCAAGTAAAAAAAATTTAGTCTTCAAGGAATGAGGTGATCATCTCACTCAAGGTTTCATCATACATATCAAACAGACTTTTCTGCTCTGTTTCGCCTTCTTCTAACTCTGGTTTCGGGGGCAAATTATAATCATCTATAAAACCTCTGAATAACCTTTTATTGATGTATACCGGTTCGTACGTAATTTTCTCTCCGCGCCATTTTGCAACCGGGATAATTCCTTCATCGTTATATATAGTAACTTTCGTAATGATATGAGGAAAGAAGATATCTTCATCAATCTCTTCAAGTTCAGGGTCGTTGTCGATTCGTTCTTCCGTTTTGCTTTTTATTTCAACGTCTACTTTAAAGTAAAACGGGGCACTTCCTTTTCGCAGAGCTTTACCAATTCCAATTCTTGGATATCCATAATCATTGTATTTTGCTTTGTCACCAAAAGAATTTCTTGGAATAATGTCAATATCTAAATCCTCTTCAAAACGTTCTTTGAGGTGATAATAAATGTGATGAATCATTAGGGCTTTAAGCTTATCCTCTTTATTCTCAGTTCTTACTTCTGTATTATTGATGAACCCTTTCAATGGTTTAAGGTCTTCCCTGAATTCATCCGATATTTCTAATTCATATTTGGTTAATGCAAATTGCTTATTTGTTATGTTTTGGGCGAAAGCAATGT
>CAYFRV010000237.1:0-4787 GCA_964345495.1 uncultured Bacteroidales bacterium
GCAAAACTTGCAGTAAGCAATAATCTTTTCCTGCCTACCTGCAACTAACTTATTCCCCCATAAAATGTTCTCCCTTTTAAAACAGTTTTAATTGTGTCGGTCCGGATTTATCATTGTTTTTTTTAGGTGGTTTTGATTTGCCAAATGCAGTTCTACCTCCGTATTTATATGATTCTTCTTTTTCTTTTTGCAAATACGCATCATATTTTGAAGGATCCGCAGTAAAGTTGTTTTCCAGCTTTTTTGATAGCTTATGTAGGTTCTTAAATGCTACTTGTTTATCTGTTTGGTCAATCTTTGCATGTTTTAAACTTTTATTAAGCTCTTCAATCGTTTCATCATAGACTTTTGTTTGTACCGGATGCGGATGTCCATCTTTCCCGCCATGAGCAAAAGAAAAGCGTGCAGGATCAGAAAACCGGGTAGGGGAACCATGAATTATTTCACTCACAAGAGTCAGAGAACGAATGGTTTTTGGTCCCAATCCTTTAGTAAGTAACAACGAGTCGAAATCCTGATTATAACCCTCATAAGCTTGAGCTAAAACGGCCCCCAGTCTTTTCAGGTTAATGTCTGAGCTTTTTACCTGATGGTGTCCCGGCATAATCAATTTCTGAATCTCCCTTATCATAATCCCGGGGTTTTCCTGTGTAAGTTCTAAAATGCTATGACGTGTATCTTTTGCACTTTTATGGGTAAGATTTAAGATTTTCCCGAGATTCTTCCCACAAACTCCGGTATGAGGTTCTTCTGTAAATGACTTAATCGAAGGGGAATGCCAGTGATACCTTCTTGCCATTCCATTTGAATCATTCATGCCTTGTTGAACCACAGCCCATTCTCCTTTGGAATTCAGAATAAAACTATGCAGGTAAAGTTGAAACCCATCTTGTATTGCAGTATTATCAACTTTTGCCGTAAGTTTACTGGAGCGTACCAAAGCATTACTGTTTATTCCGGATGTATCTCCAATGCGCATCAATTCTTCCGGCGTCTGTCGTGAATGTTTTCCTCTGCCGCCGCAGATATATAGACCAAATTCTTTTGAAACGGGATTTACCGCATTTTTTAATGCGCCCATAACCGAAGTGGTAATTCCGGAAGAATGCCAGTCCATTCCAAGTACAGCGCCCAGTGACTGAAACCAAAAAGGATTGCTCAGACGGCGTAAAACCTCAGAAGTCCCATATTCTTCAATAATTGTTTCTAGAATAGCTCTTCCGAGTTTTGTCATACGCTGATAGAGCCAGGGTGGTACTCTGCCATTATGTAAGGGTAAATCTGTATAACCCGATTTTTTCATAATCAATCCATTATAAATTATGTATTTTTATGACGTAAGATATAAAATTAATATTTTTACTCGTTTGGTTATTAAGAAAATCATAATCTCATGAAATTTTCCCGGAATTATTGTTAACAAAAAATTATAAGTTATGAAGTATATAATTGTATTAGTTGTAGGAATAATGCTTTTCTCAGGCTGTAAGCAACAAAGCGGGAAGAAAGCAGAAACAGATGTTTTGGAAGAAGTAGCTACCTCTGAAAACCAATGGACAGGTATTACCATATCGAAAAACAACCGGATTTTTGTAAACTTTCCCCGGTGGTCAGAAAACATAGAAATGTCAGTTGGGGAAATAAAAAAAAGTGGAGAAATTGTTCCTTTTCCAAATGAAAAATGGAACTCGTGGCATTCTGACAAAAAAAATCCGGAAAATTACCTGGTTTGCGTACAAAGTGTAGTTATTGATGATAACAACGATCTGTGGATTCTGGATGCCGGCAATCCACAATTTAAGGGAGTGATACCTTATGCTCCAAAATTGCTGGAAGTTGATCTCAAAACGGGAGAGGTAATCAATAAAGTAGTTTTTGGTTTCGACGTTTTAAAAGATAATAGTTATCTAAATGACCTGCGAATAAATACTAAGTCCAAACACATTTATATAACCGATTCCAATGACGGAGCAATTGTTGTCTATAACTATGAAAACGGGAATATAAGAAGACTTCTGGATGATCATTATTCCACAGAACCAGAACTGCCATTGGTAATTAACGGAAAACCATGGCGAACAGGAGCGGGGAACTTAAATTTTGTTGCATCCGATGGAATCGCATTAGACAATCAAAATGAGTATCTGTATTATCATGCTTTAACCGGTTTATCTCTTTACCGCATAAAAACAAACGCCCTTGAAGACACCTCCATATATAAATTTTCAATGGGGGATCATGTTGAATTTGTAGCACGCACAGGCGCCTCCGATGGTTTAATTGCCGGACCCGATAACGAAATTTATCATTCAAATGTTGAAGAAAATGCAATTATCCGCTACAATCAAAATGGAAACATAGATACAGTAGTGAAAGATCAAAGAATTAAATGGCCGGACACCTTCACTTTCGGAACTGACGGAAATTTATATTTCACCACCTCTCAAATTCACATAAAAGATCCCAAACAGCCTTATAAAATTTTTAAAGTCAGCATAGATTAACATAGTGTTACTTCAAATTTGAACACAAAATAATTTCTCTAAAAGAAGAAAATGACGAAACAAAGCAAAAGTCTTAAATCGAAAAAGTTTCGCAAAATTATTCGAATCACTCTATTGGGATTAATTTTATTTTTTGTCGTTATTTCTGTCTATATCGGACTGAATATCAGAAACGAAAAGTTTGGTAAATTCCCGCCAAAAGAAGAATTAAAGAATATTGAAAATGCTCAGGCAACCGAAATTTTCACATCCGACGGTAAACTAATGGGCAGGTATTATTTCGTTAACAGGAACAATCTTGAATTTGAACAAATACCCGGTCATATCGTTCATGCATTAATTGCTACAGAAGATGCACGTTTTTTTGATCATTCGGGTATTGATTACAGAAGTTTATTTCGCGTATTCTTTAAAACTATTTTAATTGGCGACCGGAGCGCAGGAGGCGGAAGTACATTAAGCCAGCAACTGGCAAAGAATTTATACCCACGAAAAGGAGAGGGGATGCTTGCTATTTTGGGGGCTAAGGTTAGAGAAATGATCCTTGCCAATAAACTCGAAAATCTATTCGACAAAAATAAAATTCTTCAACTTTATTTGAATACAGTGCCTTTTGGGCAGAATACGTATGGACTTAAAAATGCATCGCAATTATACTTCAATAAACTTCCAGAAGAATTGTCTATAAATCAAGCTGCTACATTGATCGGAATGTTAAAAGCCACAAGCACTTACAATCCACATAAATATCCTGAAAAATCATTACATAGAAGAAATATTGTAATTAGTCAACTTGCAAAAAATGAATACATAACAGAAAATGAACGAGATAGTCTGTTTGACTTGCCGTTAAAAACAGATTACACACCAATAGGACATAATAAAGGAATTGCACCG
This sequence comes from uncultured Bacteroidales bacterium, assembly GCA_964345495.1. GTDB lineage: Bacteria > Bacteroidota > Bacteroidia > Bacteroidales > UBA12077 > JAGXLC01. The sequence continues at coordinate 3,402 of CAYFRV010000237.1, forward strand.
TATCTCAGAGAATTTCTCAGGCCTGAATTAGAAAAATGGTGCAGCGAACACCAAAAACCCAATGGAGAGCATTATAATCTGTATACAGATGGTTTAAAAATCTATACAACCATTCATTCAGAACTTCAGCGAAATGCCAGGAATGCTGTAGAAAAACATTTACCTAAACTACAGGAACAACTAAATAAAGAATACAAAGAGTTAAGAACTCAAAAAGATATAGAAAAACTTGCAGAAAAGATATTATTAAAAAACACTCGCTATACAAAAAAAGACTTACACGCCCCAAATACAGGTATACATAAAAAACGCCCCATGGAAGTTTTTACATGGGATGGCCCGAAAACTATAAAAATGTCGCCACTGGATTCGATTAAACATTATCTTAAGTTTCTACAGGCTGGATTTACAGCTATCAATCCAAAAAACGGAAATGTTCTTGCATGGGTTGGAGGCATTGATCACCGGTATTTCAAATATGACCATGTAACCTCAAAAAGGCAGATGGGCTCAGTATTCAAGCCGATTGTATATCTAAAGGCATTACAAAAAGGAATCGAACCATGTGATTATTTTGAGAACGATAGCATCGTTTATGAGGAATTTGATAATTGGACACCGGCAAATGCAGATAGACAATACGGGGGCGTTTATTCAATGCAGGGAGCTTTAGTGAATTCAGTAAATACTGTCACTGTCCAGTTACTAATGGAAGCCGGAATTCAACCTACAAAGCAACTAGCCACCAAACTTGGTCTTAGAGATGCATTACCGGATGAACCCTCCATAGCTTTGGGGACGGCTAACAGTTCAGTTGATAATCTTGCCGGGGTATATACAACTTTTGCTAATAAAGGATTACCCGTTTCATCCCGTAAGATTCTCCGGATAGAAAACAATGAAGGAGAAACACTTCAGGAGTTTCAGTTCCAGGAGCCATCAGAAAGGATAGTTTCACAAAAACACGCCGAACAGATGATTATGATGCTGGAAAATGTTATAGAAAGAGGGACAGCAAAATCAATGAACAATTTTTCTATTCGAGGGGATTTGGCAGGAAAAACCGGGACAACCCAGAATCATTCTGACGGCTGGTTTATGGGGTTTACTCCAAACCTGGTAACAGCAACCTGGGTGGGTGCAGAATATCCACAAATTCACTTTAAAAACATAAAACAAGGTCAGGGCGCCGCAACGGCTCTGCCAATTACGGGATACTTTTTGCAGGAACTGTCCAAATCGAATCTTGCCGAAAAATATACTGGTTCCTTTGAATACAGTTCGATCGATACTTCATCATATAACTGTGAGGATTACCGTGAAAAACCACCGGGATTGCTGGAAAAATTATTCAATATAAAGCTGTTCAGGAAAGAAGATTCATCA
>CAYFRV010000238.1:0-4759 GCA_964345495.1 uncultured Bacteroidales bacterium
TTAAAAGTTTTCCAACCCATTTTTATTTTTAACGTCCTACTATAAGAGGACATATTAAAACGCAGGGAATTTCATTGTAAAACAATCATCAATTGGGATATAAAAATGGGTCGATATATTTTACCCCAAATCCTTATTTGCTGAAAATCAAAAATTAATATTTAACAAAAAAGATGCACTTTTTTTTGCAATGGATAGATAAATATAGTAATTTAAAAATATTATAATAATCTGAAAATTTGGATATTAAGCATTTATTGCTTTAAGCAGGAGTGAGCTAAATCACCGGTAAGGGGTTGTGAATATCATTGGATATTAATTGAAATGAGAACGATATCAACGTATATTAACACCATAAAAATATTTACAAATGATTGATCTTATGAGCAGAACTTGAATGTCTCTCTTAATTTATTGTTAATCAAACCGCTACAGATGTTATTAAAAAAGATTTTATATTATAATCTGTTAACTATTTTTTTTGCACTATACATTTCTGTAACAGTGGCGCAAAATCCGATTCCTGCATCATCTTTAACGTCGGATGATCGTAAAGATTTAGAGGAATTAACCAATTTAATGCATAAAGCGGAAGATTTTGAAGCCAGCGCGAAAGAAATCTACGAAGAGATTGACAAGCTCAAAGAGGAAGAGGGTCTGACAAACGATTCAGAAAAGATTAAGAAACTGCGAAAAAAAGCTATAAAGGAAGACATTCAGGCTTTTGACAAAAGAAAGGAAGCTCATAAAATCAGATATGACCTGTATCAAAGACACCTGGAAAAATTCCGTGAATCAGGTGATACCAGTGAAATGGAAGCAATAAAAGCCAAACTCCTTATTGAAGATGCAGACCAGTTTTTCTACAGAGCCTCAACCTTAAGAAACGAAGCATATAATCAAACATCTGAACTCGAAAAGAAATTTGAGAAGCTGGAAAAGGCAAACAACATTGAGAACCTTGGTCTGGAAAAAATTGAAAAAGCGCTTACTGCATATTATAAAAAAGAAGAAAAGCAAAAATCTCAAACATTTTCAGAAGAATTACCAACCATAAACAACGACAAAGTGGTGGTTAACAGAAAATTACTCAGTAATATACGTCAAACGATGAGCAAAGTCAAAAATTATACTTTCAGGGACCAATTCCAAAATATAGATGAACGCGATACAGTTGATGGCAAAAAACTGACAGAACTCTGGTATGCATACATCTACCCTGAAAAAGAAAAATTAAGTTCTACTGTTACAAGGGAAAATTCTAAAGAAAAAACAGCAATAAGTACTCAAACAGAGGAGAGCTTTTCAGAAGATACAGCAAAAGCGGAAATATCGCAAGAACAAAAAGAAAAGGCTGCTGATGAAGAAATAAAAGAAAGTGTAAAAGAAGCAGACCGGGACAAACAGAAATCTGATAAAATATCAGACAAGGAAGAGTTTGCATCCGGCATGATTTTTAAAGTCCAGATTGCCGCAGACAAAAAGCCGCTTTCTCAATCAACCCTGCGCAAATTATATAATGGAAATAAGAAGGAAATATCAAGAGTTGTAGAAAATGGGTGGTATAAATATTCAATTGGAGATTTTAAAACTTTTGATCAGGCAGAAAAATTTAAAGATAATTTAGATACAAGAGATGCTTTCATTGTTGCCTATCAAAATGGCAAACAGGTCACCCCCGAACGTTCAGAAAGCAAAGCAGTAACAGATAGTAAAGAAGCTAAAACTAAAACCGAAGAAGAAACAGTTTCAGGTTCAGCACGTGAAGTAGTTTTTAAGGTACAGATTGCAGCGGCGCGGAACCCTATGAACAATCGTCTGCTTAATCAAAGATATAATGGCCCAATGGAAATCAATAAAGACAAAGTTGGCGGTTGGCATAAATATTCAATTGGTGAGTTTTCAAATTATGAAGAAGCTAACAAACAGAAAAAACAAGCAGATGTAGAGGGAGCTTTTGTTACTGCATATAAGAATGGCGAATTGCTGGACATCAAACACGCAATACAACTTTCTGAGGGAAAAGAACCTATACAACCTTCAATGGAAAGAAGTCGCGAAGATCTGACAGGTGTAACATTTAAAGTGCAAATTGCTGCCGATCGCATTCAATTAGATAACAATCGGTTAGAGGAAATATATTCAGGTGTGAAAAAAATTCAACTGGATAAAGGAGATGGATGGTACAGGTATTCTATAGGAACATGCCCGACTTATTTCCATGCCAAACAACTCAGGAGGAAAACAGATGTGAGAGGTGCTTTTGTGGTAGCATATAAAAACGGAGAAAGATTGAACGCTTATAAACTAAGATCTTCAAAAGTTCTGTGTCCGAATCTGGATCTAACTAAATATAAAGGAAGCAGCGACAATCTGGTGTTTTCTGTTCAGATAGCAGCCAGCTCACGCTCTTTAAATGTCGATGATCTGAAATTTATATACTGTGGAAACAGAACAATTCAGGAGCATAAAGTTGGAAAATGGCATAAATATACAGTAGGGACATTTGACAACTATGAACAAGCAGCGGAACTAAAGAAGAATATATGTGTGCCGGGAGCTTTTGTGGTAGCTTATGAAGGAACACAACAAATAAATATCAAAGAAGCAATCAATAAATAAAATTACTAATAAACCAAAAACCCCAAGTCATGAATGTAACAAAAAAATACCGTAAAATAAGGATGCTTAAACATGTCCAGTGGATAGTACTAATTCTACTGTTTAGTTCGTGTGTTTCTACCAAACGCACAAAGCTGTTACAGGAGAAAACAACTACTGATCTTTCTACAGAATTCATAAATCAGAAAGTCAGTGCTTACAAGATTCAGCCCGGCGACCAGCTTTATATCAGGGTTTTTAGTGTCGACCCAAAAACAAGCAGGCTGTTCCAGACCGATATGCCATTGCATTACACAAATACCGCAAAAGAGCTAAACAGCTACAAGGTGAACTCAGATGGGTATATAAATTTTTCCTTTATAGACAAACTGTTTGTCAAAGGATTGACGGAAGATGAAGCCCGGGAGCTGATCCAGGAAACGGTGAACGAATATTTCAAAGAAGCAACGGTAGTTGTAAAATTGGCCTATTACCCCGTATCCGTATTAGGAGAAGTGAAAAACCCCGGAACCTTCAATATTGAAAATAAAGAAGTAAATGTTCTTCAGGCTATTGCTAAGGCTGGCGGTTTAGAAACATTCGGTAACCGCGAAAAAGTGAAACTCATCCGCCAAACAGAAAAAGGATCAAGAGTATTTGAATTAGACATTACTGACAACGGCGTATTGGAAAACGATCAGTTTTACCTGCTGCCAAATGATGTGGTTTATGTTGAACCAATGAATACAAAGAATGTTGCCTTTGAAAAAGTGCCCTATTCTTTATTGGTATCAACATTGACATTGGGTTTGACAATTTATAGTCTCATGAAATAAATAAAATTTTCCGGGTTGTTTTATGAATGAAGAAAAGGACATATACAGAGAAGAATCTGTAGATATTAAGTATTATTTATTTAAGGCAATAGAATACTGGTATTTATTTCTGATTGCTATTCCTATATGCATTGCAATAGCCTATTATATCAATCATAAAAACCCAAAAATTTATAAAGTAGAAACCACTTTGCTCATTCGCCAGGAGCAATCTGCCATGGATTTAAAATCAATGATGCCGGAAAATCTCATGGGGAGCTCAACCATTGATGAACAAAGTGTTCATAACGAAATAGGTATACTGAAATCGTATGAATTAACCCAAAAAACAATTCATGACTTGGATTTTGAGGTTTCATATTATCGAGATAATTCGCTGTCAGATAAACAATTATACCATCAGGCCCCTTTTTATGTTGAATATGACACAAGCCATTTACAGCCTCTGCATTCTAAAATATATGTTAAAAAGGAAAATGATGGAACAATCACCGTTTCATTAAAAAAAGAAAAAGCCGCACTTTATAATTATGAAGAACAGGAGATCAAACGAATAAAAAACGAGATCGACTTCAATGAAAATGTAGAGTTTGGCGAATTTGTAGAAACTGATTACTGTAAATTCAGAATTTTTTCCAAAGAACCTCAGAATAGAAACTGGGAATCAGATCACTACTTTAAATTCGCATCCTACAGAAGTTTATACCGAAAATACCATAATTTTAAGGTCTCCACTGATGAAAAATCGACCATTTTAACCGTTTCGATTGAAACACAAAATATTGAAAAAGGGAAAAGATTTCTTAATACCCTGATGGACTATTACATGAAGCGAAGTGTGAGCAAAAAAAACGAAATAGCCCGGGAAACAATAAGTTTTATAAACGAGCAGATTAAGGAAGTTTCTGATTCTTTGCGTGAATCGGAAAAGAAACTCGAACAATACCGTTCATCGGAAGAATTAATGGACGTAGGCATTTTAACAGAGAAATCTTATGAAAACCTGGACCGTTTACAAAGTGAAAAGGCCGAAATACTAGTCAGATTAAAGTATTTTGACTATTTAAAAGAGTATTTAAGCAAAAATGAAGATATCAAAGAACTGGTAGCTCCCTCATCAATGGGGATAGAAGACCCATTACTACAAAAACTTATATCACGACTTACCGAACTCTATTCTGAAAAAACAGACATTGAAATTAATTCGAAAAAAGATAATCCTTATCTGTCAAGAATAAAGACCAAAATTACGGAGCTTAAAAACACCTTGCTGGAAAACATCAATAATCTGATCAACAAAAACAATATCCGCCTGAAAGATA
>CAYFRV010000239.1:0-4726 GCA_964345495.1 uncultured Bacteroidales bacterium
ACCGAATGACAATTTATCTCTTCTGAATTAGCCTATTTAGACATTCTATCTTTGGTTTAACAATGAAAAGAAAAAACATTTCCTTTGATAGGCTGAAATAATTAATGTAAATTCGTAGAAATAAAAACAAATAAATTTATGGTTACAAATGATTCAACATCTCCAGATCTGGAGCAATATGTAAAGAAACATTACAAGTCCATAATTTTGATCCTGGCTATCATTATTATTGGCTTTAGTTCTTTTTTTCAGATCGGGGCAGAAGAAGTAGGTGTTATTACCCGTTTTGGTAAGCACCAACGCACAGTAAACTCAGGCTTAAAAGCAAAAATTCCATTTTTGGAAAACGTATATAAAGTGCCTGTAGAACGCCAGAAAAAGCAAGAGTTTGGTTTCAGAACAAGGGATGCAAACGTCAGAACAGACTATGTTCGTTCCTCAGCAACCAAGGACGAATCGTTAATGCTGACGGGAGATTTAAACCTTGCTAATGTAGAATGGGTTGTTCAATATCGTGTGGACAGGCCTTATAATTATCTTTTTAAGGTAAGAAACGCAGACCAAACACTTCGTGATATTTCAGAATCGGTAACACGTCAGATAGTTGGTGACCGGACAGTCAATGAAGTTTTAACCGTCGGAAGAGCGGAAGTGGCAAGTAAGGTTAAGGTAAAAATTCAGGAAATAAGCCGTGAATACTCACTAGGTATTATAATTGCCCAGGTCGTGCTGCAGGACGTAAATCCGCCGGACCCTGTAAAAGAAGCATTCAACGCTGTAAACCAAGCTCAGCAGGAAAAAGAAACTCTTATAAACCAAGCCAAATCTGAATACAACAAGGTTATTCCAAAAGCACGAGGGCAAGCGCAAGAAACTATTGAAAAAGCAGAGGGTTACGCAACCAGGAGAGTTAACAATGCACAGGGCGAAGCTGCCAGATTTAATGCACTTTACAGAGAATATGTTAAAGCGCCGGAAGTTACTAAGAAAAGGATTTACCTCGAAACAATGCAAAAGGTTGTTCCGAAACTGGGTGATAAAATTATTACCTCAGGAGAGGGCAATAATATGATTCCTTTAATCCAAAAGCAACTGAAGGACTAAAAACAAACAAAAGAGAAAATCATGAAGAAAAAAAATAAAATACTTATAGCAATTATAGTCATAATTCTTGGCATAATTGTGTTAGCACAGAGTGCATATATTGTAAAAGAAAGTGAACAAGTTGTGATTACTCAATTTGGTAAACCAGTAGGCGATCCAATAACAGAGCCGGGGTTACAATTTAAAACTCCGTTTGTACATAAGGCCAACTTTTTCGATAAACGTTATCTGGAATGGGATGGTGATCCAAATCAAATTCCCACAAAAAATAAAAAGTTCATTTTTGTAGATACCTATGCAAGATGGCAAATTGTCGATCCACTCCAGTTTTACAAACGACTCACCAATGAACGCGGAGCACAATCGCGTTTAGATGACCTGCTCGATGGTGAAACAAGGGATATTATTGCTAGCCATAGTCTGAAAGAAGCTGTCCGGAGCACTAATCGGAAAGCTACGAGTGCAGGGAAAATTAGCGAATTGATCGATGATTCTCTTGCCAATATTAAATTTGGAAGAGCACAACTCCAGGAAATGGTTCAGAAGTCTGCTAATGAGCAAACTGAAGATCTTGGGATTGAAATTTTGGATTTTCGTTTTAAACGCATCAATTATGTTCAGGAAGTAAGGAGTCGTGTATTTGACCGCATGAAAAGCGAGCGTTACAGAATTGCAGACAAATTCACTTCTGAAGGTCAGGGAGAAGCTTCTGAGATTAACGGTAAAAAAGAAAGAGAATTAAACCAGATTCGGTCAGAAGCTTATAAAAAGGCAGAGAAGATCAAAGGTGGGGCTGATGCAAAAGCAGCAAATATCTATGCGCGTGCATACAACAAATCCAGCAGATCAAGAGAACTTTACGATTTTCAAAAATCTATGGAAACATTCGAGAGAACCTTCGATACAAGCACAACAGTTATCATATCAACAGACAGCGAACTGTATAAATATCTGAAAAGCAAGCAATAACAGAATAAACAGAGTAAACTAAAACAAAAAAATCTCCTTGTTGCCCGCGCAAGGAGATTTTTTTATTGTTTAATAAATTGTATCGGTCCAATCAATTATAGTCTTCGTAAAACCACTTACAAATTCTTTTGGTGCACTCTGATATTCCATTGGAGAACCGGTTTTTGATTTCTGAAACAGATGATTTGCATCTTTTATAGTTTTAATAGTAATCGCAGCTTCCTTGTTCGTACGCTTAATCTTTTCTAATTTTTGAATATTGGATTTTGGCGGCACCTGGGTGTCATTTTCCCCATAAATAGCCAAAACAGGGCATTTCAATTTTTTTAAGTCTTTAGCAGGATCATAGCCCAAATAATACTGAAACCACGGTGATTTAAGCATACTGAGCTGTTGTTCCAATACGGCCTCCGAACTGGAAGCGCCTGCTGCTTCAAGGCCTTCTTTTACTAATCTTTTCACCCGCTCCCAATCCCTTTGTTCTTTCATAACCTCCCGGTATATCTTTTTATTCGCCTCTATGCCAGAATCAATCACTTTTTTGCTTTTCCCCTGGGCCTTCGTAATTGCCCGGGTTTGCTCTACAAGTAAGTTGAATCCTTTTAATGTGGGACCGCCCATCATAATAGTAAAAGCAACATCGTTATTTCTTGCAGCAATCCGATTTGCAATGATTGAGCCTTCACTGTGGCCGACAAACCCTATTTTATTGGTGTTTATATTTTCCTGTGATTGAAGAAAATGAAATGCACTCATGGCATCTTCTGAAAAGTCTGCGGTAGTTGCCTTATCAGCCTGCCCGAAATCTGATTCGCCAGCTCCCCTGTCATCGTAACGTAACACAGCATAACCATTTTCAACAAAATGTTTTGCAAGATTTTTGAAAATCTTAAATCCCATTACATTTTCATCCCGGTCTTGCGTTCCACTACCAGAAATAAAAATTACCGCGGGAAACTTCTTACCTGTATCTGGTAAACTCAAAGTGCCTGCAAGTTTGATAGAATCATTGTAAAAAGTTACTTCACGATCCACCCAGTTTTTCTTTTTAGCTACTTTGGCATGTGCCTGAAATGTACCTTCATAACCAGATTGATAAAATTTCCCTTTTAACGAATCACCATCGGCATAATACGTTCCCTCAAAGCGAAACTTTGTCATACCAGTATCCACCCGCATGCTTATATCCCCTTTTTCATATTCTACAGACTTTAAAACCAGGTTAAACGCTCCCTGAGAAGGGATAGAAATTTTTCCCTGAAGCTTATCCTCAGTTGTCGTGTTTTCAAAATCCAGTTCTATTTCAATTTGCCTTCCCAAAACATTAATATTTCCGGGATATTTCCCTGAGGGTTGTGCCTGAGTTCCAATGGAAATAACCAAAAGGAACAGTATAACAGTTAACTTCTTCTTCATAGATTTAGTAATTTAGTTTAAAAGGAATTTTAAAAGAATTATAATACAATAGCTCCTATGAGTACTTTAGACAACAATTCGCCAACTATAAGCCCTGCAATAAATGTAACATTCAGCCGAACTCCTTTTGAATTGCTCAACAATTTAAATCCATTATACATCCATATTACAGAAAGAATAATTACAGCCAGACTCAGAATTACGAAAGCCACAAAACTAAATGAAGCTAATGGCTCCATTGAAAATTCAGCAGAATGTTCAAGGGTCATAGTTGTTAGTTCATCGATTGTTTCTTTGATTGAAAATACATAAGCTAAAGGTGGAAGAATTATAAATGGTATCCGCACGAAAGCCATTATGCCAAGTAAGTCGATAAAACGAAATCTGAAGCCATACAGAATAATAGCGGCTATTCCCCATATAACTACTAAAACCAGCCAATTGACAACACTTTCAAAAAAGGCGGTGCCATAAGAGACTTCCTTTGCCACATGCATGTCGATAACCCCATCAAAATGTGCATCAAAATAGCCTCCTAACAAACCAAGGATCGCCAGTGCAATCAGTCCTGAAATAAGTGCTTTCCATCCTGCCAGCTTATAAAAGGGATTCCAGAAATGTCTCATGATTCACCTTCCTCTCTTTTTTCTAATTCATGGATTTTGTCTATTAGTTCATTCAGCATATTCCTAACAGTGGGATAACTCAGGTTCAGTTCTTTGGCCATTTTCTTCAAACTTCCACTGTGTTTCACAAAGTTAAGTATAAATTTTTTTTGGTCTTCCTCCAGCAAACAAAGTAAAGGCAGAGGAAACATTCCTTCAATGGTGGTGCTGCAGGCAGAACATTGCAAAGTTTTCACCCGGAGTTCAGCCCCACAACTCGGACAGGTATGTGGTAATTTGCTTTCCATGAGTATATTGTTTTTTTACTTATAGTACAAATTTATAAAAAAAATTAAAACATTATTAAATATTATTAAAAACTATTTTAATTTTATTAATAAAATAACAAAATCTATTGCTTAAACCTGTAACATGAAACAACTGAATGACAAGTGAAAAAACCGCAAGAAGCGCAATCTAAAGCGCAAAGAAGCCGCAACGAACGCAGTTAAAGTAGCACTTAGCAGTGTCAAAAGACAAGTTTCAGTGATCAGAATGCATCAGCGTCCGAAAGTTTGCAAAGTTTGCCATATAATGTCTCTAGAACTTATGTCAGGAAGAAATTATTCGGA
>CAYFRV010000240.1:0-4723 GCA_964345495.1 uncultured Bacteroidales bacterium
AATTGTTATAAGCCTTTTTGAGGTTTCTGCTTAAATTCGAACTACGGTTATAATCTTTTAAAGTAACTTTGCCATATTCATCAAAAAAATTATCCAGTTCAATTATTGAAATAAAAGATTTCATACCTGTTTCAGGGTTTAAATATTTTTCAATTAAACTGGAATCATCAGAAAACGGATTAGATGTTAAAGTTATGGATATACAATCATTATCTTTAGCTATTTTTATAACTTCTTCCATAAGCTTATGATAGGCAATAGCACACTGATTAACCTCTCCATTATATGATATACAGCCCATTGAACCAGCTTGAATATTAGAGACTAAAATGTTGCCTAGCCGGGAGTTGAATAAATATAAACTACTACCTATAAAATAATCACTTCTTTCTTCATAGAGAAAAACAGGCTGGTCATTAGAAACCGAACTTGCAACTTCTGCCCAACGTGTGGTTTGCTGAATAAAGCTATCCGAACTATTGAAAATATAGCTGTCAAACTTTTCTTTCTGCACTTTATTATTGAAATCTATTCTATCCAAAGAAACCTATTAATGCTTTATTCAAGTTATTTCATAAATACCCTCAACCACCATTCAAAACTTAATAAGGACCAAACCAGCAGTCTTCGGTTTGTTTTCCCGGAAAAATGCTCATTTAAGAGTTTTTGAGCCATTTCGGGTTGAATATAGTCATAAATTCGTGCTCGTTTATCAAACAACAGACGTTTAACATACTCAATGCTTTCTCCTTTAAACCAGCTTGCATCAGGAGCTGAGAACCCCTGTTTAATCCCGTTGGCATAATCATGAGGAACATAATTCTGAAGCATTTTCCTCAGAAGAATTTTACCGTCATTAGTCTTATTGAAATACTTCTGAGTTTTTGGTCCCGGTTCATTCTCATTGAGCCGGACAACTTCCTTCAAATTTTTCAGTTTATACTTTACTGGCACTTTCATTGCAAAATCTACCAGGTCATTATCAAGAAAAGGCAATCGCATCTCAAGTCCATGCGCCATACTAAGCTTGTCCTCCACGACCAAAAGACCATGCAGAAACGTTTTTATTTCAAAGTATAACGAATTATTGATATAATCTTCCGGTCTTTTTATATTCTTAAATTGTTCCTTATGGTTAAGCACCGATTTAAAAACTTCTTTTGTCGAATGATTCCTGATTTCATTATTTACAAAATCTTTAAAAAAGTGAGGTTTTTCCTCATCCGCTATCAACCTTGACCAATAGTTGTAGTATTTACCAACATAATCCTCAAAATCCTTATTAACAACTGTTCGGTAATACCGCCACGGATAACCGGCAAATAGCTCATCTCCACCTGCACCAGCTAAAGCAACAGGAACAAATTTTGAAGCCAGGCGATTGATGTAATAATTGGGATAGCACTGCCCCACCCTCAAATCTTCCTGGTGCCAAATTAATCGCTCCATTACCCTTTCCATATCACCTGCTTTCAAAACCACCTCATAATGCTCTGTATGATATTCATGAGATAGAAATTCAGCCTTTTCTCTTTCGTCAAATGCAAGCTCCATGCCAGAAGCAGACGAAAGATCAAAACCAGCAGTAAAGGTTTTCCAATGCGGGGAACTTTTAGCTGCAATACTGGTTATTCCTCCCGAATCCATTCCACCACTTAAATATGAGCCGATTTCCATATCGCTAACAAGCTGCCTGTTTACTGCCTGGCCAAATATTCGGTCTAATTCCTCAATATAATCAGCTTCACTAGAGAAGGCATGCTCTTCTTTAAATTCAAAGTCCCAGAATTTATTTTTGTAATGTAACCCTTCTTCGAGTTTAAATTCTATATGATTCGCAGGCGGTAGTAATTTTATCCCTTTAAAAAGGGTCAAATCAGAAAAAATATTCTGAAAAGTAAAATATTCGTTTAATGCCTTATAAGAAACATCAGTTTTATAATCAGGATGTTCCAGTATTGCTTTTATTTCTGAACCAAATAATAACTTTTTCCCATCATCAAAGTAATACAAAGGTTTAATCCCATATCTGTCCCTGGCAAGAATAAGTTTTCTTTCTTTTTTATCCCAAATAGCAAAAGCAAACATTCCATTAAACTTCAATAGCGCTTCCTTTCCCCAGCAAGCCCAGGCATTAACAACGACTTCAGTATCGGCTTTAGAATGAAAGACATAACCCTTTCCCTCCAGTTCCACCTTCAACTCTCTGAAATTATAGATTACACCATTATAAACTATTAAGTAACGCTGATCGTAGCTAATCATAGGTTGCCGCCCGGCAGGGGTCGGGTCAATTATTGCCAGCCTGCGGTGCCCCAGACCAATATAATCGCCGTTCCACAAACCCTGATCATCAGGTCCACGGTGAGCAAGGATTTCCGTCATCTTCTGAAGAATCTTTGCTGAAACAGGTTGGCCACCATAATTAAATATACCTGTTATGCCACACATGAATTAAATTTCTTTTAAGGTTTTAAAAAGGTAATTGATCTCTTTTTCTGTCATTGTTGGATAAAAAGGTAAAGCCAAAGACAAACGGTCGGCAGCATAAGCATTTGGAAAATCCATGGGATGAATTTGATACTTGTTCTGATAGTATTTTTGGATATGGACGGCATGAGTGCCGGGCCTGGTAATAACACCTTTTTTTTCCAGAGCTTCCATTGCTTTATTTCTTTCTTCGTGCAATCTGTCTATTTTAAATTTATCATTATGAGCGATGGCGCTTAGTGCTTCTTCAGGTTTAAAAAGTGTACAATATGTCTGATAACCGTGCGAATAACCATTGGGAACATAAGGTTTTAATAACCAGTCAATATCAGATAAGCGATCATTAAAAGTTTTTGCCAGGTTCTTTTTCCGGTTTAATATATTTTCAATTTTTTTAGATTGTGCCACACCCAAAGCACCCTGCAAATCAGTCATTCTAAAATTATGTCCCAATATCGGATATTCTGTCATTTCAAAACTTTTAATTCCTTGATGCCTGTCATAATCGCTTTTTACAGCACCATGATCACGTAGCATACAAGCAGTTTGATATACTTCCTCACTATTTGTAATAATCATCCCCCCTTCACCAGTGGTGATGGATTTTCTTGGATGAAAAGACAAAACACCTCCTTCTCCAAAGAGCCCACAATGTGTATCACCCATTCTCGCCCCTAACCCACAAGCACAATCCTCAACAATTTTCAATGAATTTTTCCCGGCCAAAGACTGAATGGTAATCATATCTGGTGTTAACCCAAACAATGTAACCGGATATATAGCTTTTGTTTTAGAATTAATTTTAGATTTAATCTGATTAACATCAATATTAAATGTATGAATATCAATATCACAAAAAACAGGCTTTGCTCCGTAATATTCAACAGAATTTGCAGTTGAAATCCAGGTAAAAGCTGGTAAAATTATTTCGTCTTGCTCACTTACACCAATAACCTCTGACATAATAAATTGCCCTGAAGTACAAGAATTTAAAGCAACAGCATATTTTGCTCCTGTAAATTCTGCGATTTTATCTTCGAATTCTTTCACAAAAGGCCCCTGAACCACCCAACCGGTTTCCAACGGTTGTTTTATCAGTTCAAATTCTTCTTCGGTAATAAATGGTTTTGTTATAGGTAATTTCATACCTTAATCAATATTTTGACGCCATTCAATTAACTTCAACAATCCCTCACGTAGGGTATATTTATATTCAAATTGCAGTTCATTTCGTGCTTTCTCAATAGAACCAATGCGGTTTTTTACTAATTGCCGGGCATCATCCTCACTATAAGGCTTAAAAGACACCTTTAAATCAGAATTTTTAAGTTCCAGAATAGTATCACAAAGCTGCTTTACAGAAGTCTGCACCCCTGTACCCACATTATAAAATTGATCCGTTTGAGAAGATTTCAAAGCGAGGACATTAGCCCGTGCGATATCTTCCACGTAAATAAAATCATAAGCTTGAGAGCCATCTCCGTTAATTTGCGGAGGCTCTCCACTATCAATCTTATTCAACATAATTGGTATAACACCAGAATAAACAGAATCCTGGTTTTGGTGAGGGCCATAGGCGTTCATATACCGCAATCCAATATAATCAAGGCCATATCTATCAAAAATAGCACGACACATAGCTTCGCCGGAGATTTTAGTGGAACCATAGAAATTTCGGTTATTAAACGGGTGATCCTCTGTCATGGGTACTTCCTCTGCATTTCCATAAACAGAAGCAGAAGACGAATAAATTAACTTTTTAATATTATTGTTCACACAGGCTTCTAAGACATTATAAGTTCCTGCAATATTCACTTCAAAAGCAGTACGGGGATAATCTTTGCAATGCAAAAGCCACATAGCTGCAAGGTGGAAAACATAATCCACCTCTTTCATGGCTGCATCCAACACATCAAGATCTCGTATATCGCCACCATCCGCAAAGATCTCACACCTATCGTCCTGTAAAGGCTCACGAATATTATCCATATTCCCGCGGGCAAAATTGTCATAGATGATAACCCTGGATACCTCTTCCTTTAACAATTCACGAACTACAAAGCTGCCTATAAAGCCAGCCCCACCAATTACTAAAATTCTGGAATCTTTAAGACTCTTCATTTCTATATTGTTTAATTGTTCTATTGTTAAATTGTCACATTTCCACCTATACTAATGTCTGAGAATAAGTAAAAAAGGCCAATAACATTTATTTGATTTTTGTTATTATAAA
>CAYFRV010000241.1:0-4680 GCA_964345495.1 uncultured Bacteroidales bacterium
GCCTAATTAAACAATAGAACAATAGAACAATTTAACAATAGATATTAGTTAACATTAAGTTAACATTGAGTTAATATTTTCTTTTTAATTCCTTAATATTTAATTAGCTCTATATAGTAATCGAACATTTACTTTTGTATTAAATAAATATTAAATAGAAGGAAAATGAAAAAGAATAATCATCAGAACAAGTCCAGAGGTGATCAAAGCGTATCAACCTTGTGGTTAACCGGAATTAAACTAAAATCTAAGATGCAAATTATCTTAAGCAGTATTTCGGTTGTATTTTTAATAATGCTTTATTCATGCGGTGGAGGTAGTGGAAATAACGACAAAGGCGATTCGCTTGAAGGACGTATAAAGATAGATGGTTCGAGTACAGTCTATCCAATTACTGAAGCCATTGCTGAAGAATACAGGACTGAGGAATCTTCCGTAAGGGTAACTATAGGCGTATCCGGTACAGGAGGCGGATTAAAAAAATTCAGCAGAGGCGAAACCGATATTTCAAATGCTTCACGACCCATACAAGAAGGGGAAATAGAGCAATGTAAAGAAAATGATGTTGAATACATTGAATTAACAGTGGCTTATGATGGAATGGCCGTGCTTGTGAATCCCGAAAATGACTGGGTCGATCATATTACTGTAGAAGAGCTGAAAAAGATATGGGAACCCGAAGCTCAGGAAGAAATTACAAAATGGAACCAGATAAGGGAAGAATGGCCGAACAAAAAAATTAATCTTTATGGACCTGGCGTGGCATCAGGAACATACGATTATTTTACTAAGGTAATCGTTGGCCAGAGTGGTTCCAGTCGCGGAGATTTCACCGCAAGTGAGGACGATAATGTACTTGTACAGGGAATAGCAGGGGACAAATATGGACTTGGATTCTTTGGACTGGCCTATTTTGAAGAAAACCAGGATAAGTTGAAACTTGTAGCTGTGGATAATGGCGATGGCTCTCCGGTAAAACCCAGTATAGAAACAGTTTCTGATAATACTTATAAACCCCTTTCACGACCTGTATTTATTTATGTGAGTAAAGATGCTGCTAAGAAGAAGAAAGCCGTCAGAGATTTTGTTGAATTTTATCTGACTCATGCAAAAAATCTTGTTAAGGATGTGGGTTATGTTCCACTTCCCGATGAGAAATATCAGAAGGAGTTGGATAAATTCAAAAAATTTACAGCTGATTTATAAAATAGTGTGAAATTGATAAAATTTAGCAACAAAAAAGGAGAAAAAATAATTGAAGCGCTTTTGGCAGGAAGCGCTTCACTAACTGTTTTTATTACTCTTGCGATTATTGTTGTTCTATTAGTAGAATCTGTAAGTTTCTTCGGTGAAGTTTCTATTATTGATTTCTTTACAGACACGCAATGGACACCATTATTCACTGAAAAGCATTTCGGAATAATAACCTTGCTCAGCGGCACCTTTTTAACAAGCTTCATAGCAATAGCAATAGCCGTACCTATTGGTCTGACAATAGCAGTTTTCCTTAATGAATATGCACCGAAAAAGTTCAGGCAAACAGTTAAGCCGATGCTGGAACTATTAGCTGCCGTACCAACAGTTGTTTACGGTTTTTTTGCGTTGATAGTGGTAACCCCGTTTTTGCAAACGATAATTCCCGATTTAGCATCTTTTAGCAGTTTATCTGCAGGTATTGTCATGGGCATCATGATTATTCCCTATATATCTTCCCTGAGTGAAGATGCTTTATTTGCAGTCCCTTATTCACTACGTGAAGCTTCATACGGCATGGGTTCGACAAAATTTCAAACCGCTTTCAGGGTTACCATACCTGCTGCATCATCAGGTATTGTTGTTTCAATTATACTGGCTATTTCAAGAGCTATAGGAGAAACAATGATTGTTGCCATTGCTGCCGGACAGCATCCGAATTTGACTGCAAACCCGCTTGTACCTGTTGAAACGATGACTGCTTATATCGTACAGGTGAGTTTGGGAGATGTTCAGCATGGAACACTTGAATACAAAACCATTTTTGCAGTCGGATTGACATTGTTTGTTTTTACTTTTCTGTTAAACACGATTAGCCATTGGCTGAAAAATAAGTACAGAGAGCAATATGAATAGTATTATTATTAACAGAATAAAAGACAAAATTTTCAAGGCCTGGGGAATAATTGCCACGTTTATAGGCATTATACTTTTGGTTATTTTCATTGGTGATATATTTAAAGACGGAATTCAAAGGCTGAGTTTTGATTTCATAACCAGTTTACCATCAAGACTTCCTGAAAAAGCAGGTATTAAACCGGCAATGATGGGTTCTCTCTGGATTATGGCATTCACCGCAATTATTTCCTTCCCGCTTGGCGTTGCGGCGGGTATATACCTTGAAGAGTATGCCAAAAAAAATAAATTTTCTTCTTTTCTTGAAATGAATATTTCAAATCTCGCAGGCGTGCCTTCTATTATATACGGATTGCTTGGTATGCAAATATTTGTAAGAGCTTTGCAATTCGGTAATTCTATATTGGCCGGGGCTTTTACTTTATCATTGCTCATTTTGCCGATTATTATTGTTGCAACCCGGGAAGCTATTAAAGCTGTTCCCAGTTCGATAAAAGAAGGTTCATTCGGAATGGGGGCTACGAAATGGCAAACAATTTGGTACCAGGTTTTGCCGGCTTCTCTTGGCGGAATACTTACAGGTGTTATTTTAGCTTTATCCAGGGCTGTTGGTGAAGCTGCTCCGCTCATAGCGGTTGGCGCCCTGGCGTATGTACCTTTCGTCCCATCCTCTCCGATGGATGAATTCAGCGTGTTGCCAATACAGATATTTAACTGGACTTCCAGACCACAGCATGGTTTTATAATTAATGCAGCCGCTGCGATTCTCGTATTATTGGCAATTACTTTAATTATGAATGGAATAGCAGTTTATTTAAGAAACAGATGGCAGAAAAAACTGACCGGATAAAGAGAAAATACAAATTAATAATATGGAAGATTTAAAGACAATGGATATGAGACTTGAGGATAAACGTGCTGGAAAAACTAAAAATAGAAATGGTGAGGTCATTACTGAGAAAGTTTTAAGTAAAGAAAACGTGAGTGATCACCAGGTAATTATCCGTATTGAAAATTCCAACATGTATTATGGTGATTTTCCAGCTATTAAGAATATTTCAATGGATATAGAGAAAAATTCCATTACGGCGTTTATTGGTCCCTCAGGGTGTGGAAAATCAACATTTTTACGGGCATTTAACAGGATGAATGATTTTATTGATAATTTTAAGCATACGGGTGATATTTATGTTAATAATGTAAATATTTATAAAGATAAAATTCAGATAGAACAATTAAGAAGAGATGTCGGAATGGTATTTCAGAAACCCAATCCATTTCCCAAATCCATTTTTGATAATGTTGCTTATGGTCTTAAAATTCAGGGAATGAAAAATAAAAACCTGCTGGAGGAAAGAGTCAGGGATGCATTACAGCAGGTTGGTCTATGGGGTGAAGTACGGGATGATCTCAAAAGAAATGCCCTGTCATTATCCGGAGGTCAGCAGCAAAGGCTTTGTATTGCCAGAACATTGGCAGTAAAACCCTCAATTATATTAATGGATGAACCTACTTCTGCACTTGATCCAATTTCAACAGCAAAAATAGAAGATTTGATCACTCAGCTCAAAGAACAATATACGATTCTTATTGTTACGCACAATATGCAGCAGGCAGGAAGGATAAGTGATTCTACAGCTTTTCTGTATATGGGAGACCTCATAGAGTATGATACAACCCATAAATTATTCACGAATCCCAATTATGAAAAAACAGAGAATTATATCACGGGTCGGTTTGGGTAAATAAATAATTTATAATTAATTTGAACCATGGTACAATATCAGGAAAAGGAGTTACAAAAACTAAGATTATCTTTGGTAGTAATGATGGATTACACCAAGGACCAGTTGCAAAAAGCAAAGAAAGCGATTATTACACATGATCTTGATTTAGCTGAAGAGGTTATACATAATGAAAACAGGGTAGATGCATTTGAGTTAAGTATAAATAACGATTGCAGTAACTATCTTGCTTTACATCAACCAGTGGCAGGAGATTTAAGATTGTTGATTGCTTTAATTAAATGTGTAACAAACACAGAAAGAATCGGTGATCATGCTTATGGTATTGGTCAATTCATTCTTGATTTTGATTCAGGATTCAATGAGGAATTAATTGATAAATTAGAGTTAGAAACAATATTTGACAAAGCTGATGATATGTTTGGGGATGTTATCGAAGCAATGGAAAATGAAGATGCACATTATGCAAGGAAAGTCTTCAGAAAAGATAAGTTTATTGATAATAAGAATTTACAATCTGCCGATGTGATTGCAAAGTTTTATTCAGAAAATAAAGACCAGAATTTAATGGATGGATTATATCTTTTTCGTACTATAAATAAACTGGAAAGGGTAGGGGATCAAATCAAAAATATTGCCGAAGAAATAATCTTTTATCTGGAAGCCAAAGTTTTAAGACATTCTAAGAAAGACAAAAACAACTTGTAGCGTACTTAGCGAAAAAACAGATTCATCAGTTAGCTAACCTGCATTATTCATAAATTTTTATAATTTGCTAATTTTGTTAATTTGCTAATGTGCTAATTCTATAATTTGTTAATGTGCT
>CAYFRV010000242.1:0-4656 GCA_964345495.1 uncultured Bacteroidales bacterium
CGGGGCAAACGGGTCAGAAGTTCGTAATTCATACTGTTATTCATATCACTAAAAGAACTAACGGAGATAGTCACATTGCCCTGTTTTCCAATGAGCACCACTTCATCATTTACTTTAACATTCGGTATATCAGTCACATCAATTACAATCATATTCATATTGACTGAACCCACAACTGTTACTCTTTTCCCGTGTACTAAAACATGCCCCAAATTACTCAGATTTCGGCTGAAACCATAGGCATAACCAACCGGAACCACAGCAATCAGACTATCCCTGTTGGTAATGTAGCTTTTGCCGTAGCTAACGTATTCTCCTTCACCTACATGATTTACGCTTAATATTTTGCTTTTCCATGAGAGCACCCGTTTTAAAGGATCTTCAGGCAAATTGCCGTTTTTTCGCATATGCAGCATCTTCGTTTCTTCACTGGGCCAAAATCCATAGTTAGAAATACCAATGCGCACTAAATCCATTACCGAGTCCGGAAAATTCAACAAACCTGCAGAGCACGCAACATGACGATAACGGGGTTTTAACCCGAAGTCATGAAACCATCGGCAGGTTCTGGAAAAGCGTTTAATCTGCTTGTTCACCCTGTCGTAATTGGAAAGATGCTCAGCACCTGCAAAATGAGTGCATAATCCTTCTAACACGATTGTCTTATCGTTTTTTGTCAACATTTCGGCTACTTTGTTCAATTCATTAGGCAAAAAGCCGGTACGATGCATCCCTGTTTCCAATTCAATATGAACCCGGGCAGGTTTACTCGTTTTTTTGGCCACCTGAACAACTGCTTGTAAACGTTCCATCGTGAATACAAAGAAAGACACATCGTGTTCAATAGCCCACTCAAGATATTCATCATCAATAAAACCCATGACCATAATTTCACAAATATCTCTTTTGATTTTGTATGCGCGCATTGCTTCATCGATGCCAAATACTGAAAAATGGGTAACACCGGCTTCTTCAATCATCGGAAGAATAGTCTCAATACAGTGGCCATAAGCATCTCCTTTTATAACCATTGAATACCGAACATCCGGGTTCAGCATGCTTTTTAGATACTGAATATTATTATTCAATGCTTTTTTGCTGAGTTCTATATACGATGTGTGCAACATAATTTGAAAATAATTAACTCTTAAATATTATCCTGACTGTTTAATTGCCCGATAGGAAATAATTGACAATGGCAGATGCCCGGCCGCAAAAATAAGGGTTGAAATCAATAACAAATTAGAATTTAAAAGAAATGAGAAAAACAGAAAATATACCACCGGACTTAAAGCTAAAGGAATTGGTATATCTAACAGCGGCAAATAAAGATATTCATAAACCCTTCCGCTGTAAAAAAAACGAAACCATCCGGCATAGTAGATAAGCAGAAAAATAACAACTACAATAAGCGCTAATTCGCCTGCCATGCTATTAGCCGAATAAGGAAAAAACAAAGGGATAACAATAAGACCTACTCGTCCAAGCCATTCAAAAATTTTCAGAAAGGCGGGTTCATCTGGTGACTCCTGTGGTACATTTGCCGGAGGGAAAAAATAAGCCAAAAGATTAGGTATAAAAATCAGAGCCGGGATAACTAAATTTAACCAATACATATTGCTTTCATTTTTTACAAATATAATGAACTTCACATCAAGAAAAACAACAATTCCTCCCCTTTTTTGTTGAAAAAAATATAATCAACAAAACAGACAAAGCTTAATCTGTCTATAATTTGGATATGTAAACAAAAATAAACATATTCACAAAGCAATTTAACCATATACAAGCAGAAATAATGAAAAATACCACGGAGTGCGGAAATAGATATTTAATATTCATCCCTGTTTATAATGAAGCTGAATCCATTAAAGATATAATAAATAAAGTAAGGGAAACGTGCCCAAAAAGTGACATCCTTGTTATAGACGATGGATCAACAGATGAAACCCCGGAGATTTTAGAGAAAGAAAAAGAAGTATTCCTTATAAAACATTCTGAAAATGAAGGATACGGCAAGACATTGATTGATGGTTTCAATTTTTCGATTGCCAAAGGCTATGAATATGTCATCACAATAGACAGCGACAAACAACACCAACCTGAAGAAATAAAGAATTTCACAGGTATCATAGAAAATGAAGACCGGGATATAATCTCAGGAAGCCGGTATCTGCAATATAGCAAAGATAAATTAGATGAAGCCCCGGAAGACCGCAGAAAGATTAACCAAAGAATCACACAAAAAATTAATAAACTGACCGGATACAAATTAACTGACTCATTTTGCGGCTTTAAGCTTTACAAAGTGCGCTCATTGAAGAAATTAAATCTGACAGAACATGGGTATGGAATGCCACTGGAGTTATGGATGCAGGCCTGGAAACAAGGTTTCAGGATAACAGAGGTGCCAGTGGCGTTGATATATCTCGATAAGGAAACGGAGCAAACATCTTCCCGGCGAAATGTGTTCAGACGGTATCGGTATTATTTAAAAATCATTAAAAAAGAAATCAACAGTTATGAAAATATTAGTATTAGCAGCGCATCCGGATGATGCAGAAATTTCAATCGGCGGAACGATGCTCACACACGCACAGAACGGCGATGAGGTTTATTTATTAAACTTTACTAACGGTGAGCCTACACCCAATGGCACAGTGGAAACACGGTTAAAGGAAGCTGAAGAAGCAGATAAAATCCTGCATTTAAAGAAGCGCATTGTTATGGAGCTTCCCAACCGCTACCTGGAAGATACCATAGAAAACCGTGAAAAGGTAGCAGAGCACATCAGGGAGATCCGCCCGGATGTTATGCTGGTGCAGACGCATCTGGATCAGCATCCGGATCACATTGCCGCCTCTGAACTTGGTACCGCCGCAAGGTTTTATGCGAAGCTTACAAAAACAAATATGAAGGGAGAGCCTTTCTATCCACCGAAAATTCTTTACTTCTATACTTCCCATTTCAGAATCATCCCAAATCCTTCTTTTGTGCTCCCTGTTTCAGAAGAAGTCTTCCGGGAGAAAGTAAAGGCAGTGCAAGCTTATCAGTCTCAGTTTAAGCACAAAAACAGGGACATCCCGGAATTTTTAAAAATTATGGGAAAACAATACGGCTCCCGGATTAACAGTCCGTATGCCGAACCATTTTATACCCCTGAAGTATTGGGAATTCAAAATCTGCATAACATAGTTTCAGGATGAACATACAATCAGTAATTCAACATAACAAATCACTGAGGAAAAGAATCTTAGAAAACGATACAGAGTTAAAAACCATTCAAAACCGGTTTTGGGATGAGCTAAAGCTTTACAATTTAACTGAAGAACCCTTAATTGCCACGGGACATCAACCCATAATGTATTACCCCGGCATTCTTTTCAAAAACTATTATGCCGGGAAATTGTCAAAGGAAAAAGGGGGAACTGCACTGAATTTTATTGTGGATTCAGACGCAGGAAAAATTGAAATTCCCGTGCCATATAGAAATGACAAAGGGTTAAGCAAAGAGCCGGTCACTCTCAAAAATGACCAAAATACGGTCTACTCAGGGTTTCATCCAACCGGAGAAGAAGTTAACCGGTTTCTTATACGAATAGAAAACAACCTCAACACATTAAGCAATAATTATTATCAAATTCAAAAAGCATTTCAAAATTACAAAAAGGCCTTTTTGCAGATATTTGAAAAAACAAAGCATTTTATCGATACAGAGAACACTTTGCGAACTGAATTCGAAGCGGCCTTAGGAGTGAACTTCTACGACCTGAAAATCTCAGATATATCGAAAACTTTAGCCTACAACCATTTTATTCATTATATCATTAAGCACATTAAAACATTCAGGATTCATTTCAACAAGGCAGTTGACCAAAACAAACGTAAAAATTACCAACCGATAAAAAAGCTTAGCCACAAAGATGGATATTATGAACTGCCCCTCTGGTGGATAAAAGCTGACCGAAGATACCCGGTATTTGTCAGCTTCGTGAATGAGAAGCTATGCTTTTTTTCACCGGATATAAATGAAAAAATAACGCTCTCCACTTCAGGAAAAACGGCAAACCAAATTGCTCAGGAATTAAATAATGCACTCACGCTCTACCCAAAAGCAACCACATTAACTTTCATGACCCGTATACTTTTCAGCGACTTGTTTATTCATGGTACAGGAGCAGTGGAGTACGAAAAAGTAAACAACCGCTTTTTTGAATCTTTTTTCAACCTGAACTCCGGCTTACAATTCATCTCTGCAACAGGGAATATTTATCTTCCGCTGGAAAATGATATACCGGAATTGTCCGAACCGGAAAAAGACTACCACAACCTTCAAAAGTGGCTCAAAGAATACAAACGAAACCCGGAAGATTTGTTATCACCGGAGCTTGCAGAAAAGTATAAAGAGAAAAAAAGAAGCATTGCAAAACAAATGAAAGATGCAGAGCAGAGCAAGCGAAAGTATTTGCATGATCAGATGGAAGAGCTGAATCAAAAAATGCAGGAACATTTGAGTGAGCAACGGATGGAAACTGAAAAGTTGCTGAATCAATATAACCGGATAATGAAAAACAAATCTGTCTATTTTGAAAGACAATATCCATATTTTCTCTATCCAAAAGAAACGTTAACAGCCGATAACTTTGAAAGCAACAT
>CAYFRV010000243.1:0-4616 GCA_964345495.1 uncultured Bacteroidales bacterium
ATTCTATGACAGCTAAACGTATTATTCCATGCTTAGATATTAAAGAAGGCCAGACAGTTAAAGGTGTCAGGTTTAAGAATATTCGAAACGTCGGAGATCCGGCAGAACTTGGAGCACTTTACTCTCAATTGGGGGCTGATGAATTGGTTTATTTGGATATCACTGCCACTAACGAGAAAAGACAAACCCTTCCCGCTTTGGTTGAACGGATTGCAAAAACGTTGAACATCCCATTCACGGTTGGAGGAGGAATTAATAATATTAAAGATGCAGAGATGCTTTTAAATGCAGGCGCTGATAAAATTTCTGTGAATTCTGCTGCTGTAAAGAATCCTGAACTGATTGATGATTTGGCAGGCAATTTTGGAAGTCAGTTCGTGGTTTTGGCTATTGATGCTAAGGAATATGCACAACAGTGGCAGGTTTATACCGGAGGTGGCAGAGTTGCAACAGGCATCGATTTATTTGAATGGGCAAAAGAAGGACAGGAAAGAGGATGTGGCGAAATTCTTTTTACGTCAATGGATCACGATGGAACGAAAAGTGGTTTTGCCATTGACCCATTAAGTAAACTCAATGAAATATTGTCTATTCCATTGATTGCTTCAGGAGGTGCGGGAAATATAGAGCACTTTCGGGAGGTATTTGAAAAAGCAAAGGTGGATGCTGCATTGGCAGCCAGTATTTTTCATTTCAAAGAAGTCGCCATTCCCGATTTGAAACAGAAACTCAACGATGAAAATATAGAAGTTCGAATTTGAAATAATAAATAATTATGTATATAGATTTTGAAAAAGACAATGGGTTGGTTCCTGCCGTTATTCAGGATATAAATACTGATAAAGTTCTGATGCTGGGGTATATGAATCAGGAATCGTATGAAAAAACTGTAACTTCCGGCTTAGTCACCTTTTACAGCAGAAGCCGTCATTCTTTGTGGACTAAAGGCGAAACCAGCGGAAATTATTTAAAAGTCAAAGAAATAAACACCGATTGTGACTCAGACAGTTTGCTTGTTAAGGCGCAGCCTATGGGTCCTACATGCCATACGGGGAGGTACAGTTGCTTTAATGAAGAGGAAAGCAATACTTCTTTTCTTTACGAGTTGGAAAGAATCATCAGAGAAAGGAAGCAGAATCTTCCGGAAAATTCCTATACAACCAGCTTGTTCAAAAAAGGAGTCAATAAGATTGCTCAAAAAGTTGGAGAGGAGGCGGTAGAGTTGATTATTGAGGCGAAAGACGATAATCGCGAGTTGTTTGTTAATGAGGCGGCGGATTTGTTTTATCACCTATCTGTACTTTTTGTTCAAAAAGACATTGATTTAACAGAGATAATTCAGGTGCTGGAAGATCGGCATAGACAGTAAAAGTACCTATTGAAAATGTGGAATTATTTTTTTGATAGCGTCAGAGAAACCACATTGCGCGTTGCTTTTACACGACTGATAATGCTCCTTTAATTCCTGTGGAGCATTATCCACAATGAAGCTTGAGGCTGTGAAATCTAACAGGTCAATGTCATTGTAGTCGTTGCCGACTCCAAGTGTTTTTGCAGGATCTGTTCTGGTATACCGGCATAACCATTCTGTAGCATGACCTTTAGAAACGCCTTTTGGAAAAATTTCGACCCAGAGGGATTCCCCGTCAAGCGGTGAGGTAGCCCGTATAACTTTAACGTCGTTCATTTTTTCTTTGGCAAATAAGTGAAAATCAGGGTTTTCATTCGGAATAGCTAAAATTTGTGAAGCATGCTGAAACTTTTCTTTTTTAAGGTCTAATGGTTCTGCAAATTCCTTATAAAGTGCATATCTGCGATTGAAATCCGGGTTTTCTTTTGAGCTTTTATAATAGACAAATTTGTGGTTATCCGGAACCATTTCATGAATCATAAAATCTATTTGATGCTGGATAAGAAAATAAGCAATGTGTTTTACTTTATTTTTTGGAAGGTAGTCGGAATGAATTAGCTTTTGTTTCTGCCAGTCATAAATGCCTGCACCGGAGGAAAAAATTAAATAATCAATAGGAAATTCATTCGGCAAACGCTTTTTTGCCGAGAAAAGATTTCGTCCGGTTGCAATCGTACGAATAATCTTATGTTTTTTTAGTTGATGAAGTGTTTGTACATCTTTTTCATGAGCAAACTGATTGTCATTAAACAGCGTTCCGTCAAGATCAGTGACAACCATATCGACTTGGTTTTTGTTCATAAATAGTGCTTTAAAATATTTCGTAGCTTATTGTTTGAATTGGTGCAACCAGCGTATCTAGTATACGTTCCAAAAGAATTCCGTTTTTTGTGTCATAGTCGTAACCAAAAGTAGCTCTAACCCCCATTGATGTGAATTTGACAGCTCTGTCCATAGCAATCGGCAGGCTGTCTCCCTGGAGAAGAGAACCGGTTACAACACTTGCGAATGCATCTCCTGTTCCCGGATAATTGGCAGGCAAATAATTACATGATACTTTCCAGAACCTTTCTCCTTTTTTGTTGTAGGCAATTACAGACGTAACATCATTCGTTTTATATTCAGGAACACTTGTAATGATAACTATTTGCGGTCCTTTTGCTGAAAGGGTTAAGATCCAGTCTTTTATTTCTTCATCTGAAATTTCTTCGGGAACTTCCTTTTCTAGCAACAACGCTGCTTCTGTGAGGTTAGGTGTGATTACATTTGCCTTTTCTACTAAATTTCTCATCTCTCTGACGTGATCCATATTAAATGTGGCGTATAATTTTCCGTTATCACCCAAAACCGGATCAACAACAACCAGTTGATCATCTTTTTTGAATTCATCAATGAATTTCATTACAGTCTCAATTTGTTTATGAGAGCCGAGAAATCCACTATATATTGCATTGAATTCTAATTGAAGTTTTTTCCAGTGATTTATAATTGGTTGTAATTCATCTGTAAGATCAACAAAATGAAAGTTTTCGAATTTACTATGTGTAGACAACACCGCTGTTGGTAAAGGACAAACTTGTATTCCCATTCTGGACAATATAGGAATAATCACTGTTAATGAAGCTCTCCCGAAACCGGATAGATCATGTATTGCTGCTACTTTTTGAACCGGAGTTTGCATAAGTTTATTTTTTAGCTAGTGAATGATAAGCTTTTTGGATAATTTTATCGAAATATGCTTCCATATTCGGATTTACACCACGTGCACCTTCAATAACGTTTTTGGCCCATTCAAGATAAGTAGCTTTTCGATCCGCGGACCAGTCGGTGGGAGGGTGTTTCATCATATCTCTTATATTGCATATTTTATCTGAAATTTTAAGCTTTTTTCCTTCATTGCTCAGGAATGGAGTGTTTTTAATTTGTAATCTTTTCCGCTCCTGATATGGGAGGGTTTTGTCATCTGAAACTTCCAATACGATTTCTAATACTTTGTCCCCAAATTCTTCTTTTATGATTTTTGATAATTCATCGATTTCATTCTTTCCTTTTGCGGTGTCTTCTATTACGTCATGAAGCGCTGCTGCTGATAGTAGATTTGTTTCGTTCTCTTCGTATTCTGTTAGAAGCGTGACAACATTAATCGGATGATTTATATATGGGATTTTCACCTCTCCTTTTCTGACCTGGTGTTTATGTCTTACTGCAGCGAATTCTAATGCTTTAAACACTTTTGTATAAGTATCGTTTTTCATGAATAGCTATTGTATTTGAACAAACCCCTTATCAATAATTTACAGACAAAAGACAATAAATGAAGCTTGTCATGCAGAGGGTTCCGTGATTTTAAACTTTTAAAATGTCGAAATTATTAACGTAATATCAATTAAACTTTATCCAAACGAAAATTACAAAATATATTTTAACCTTGTTGCAGTAACAATATTAAACCCATATTAGTTTGAAATTCTGGTTTTTATTAATAATGATTTATGAGTTTTATGAAATATGCCTAATCCCTTGAATTATAAGTATTTGTTACTTTTTTGTAATTTTTTTTTTGAATTTGTTGTGAATTAAAAAAACTAGTATATATTTGCAACCCGCAAACAAGGAAGTTCTTTTAATAATGGGTGATGGGAAGTGAAAAAAAAGAAAAAATCTTTGAAAAGATTTTGTAGGAAAAAAACAATTTCTATCTTTGCATCCCGTTTTGGAAAAACGAATTTTTAATAGCGATAAGTTCTAAAAAAATAATAAAGTTCTTTGATATTTTTGAGGTAAGAAGAGTCGAACATCACGTCGACGAGAGGAAGTTCGAGCGCAGGAATTATACTTTTTTATACAACGAAGAGTTTGATCCTGGCTCAGGATGAACGCTAGCGGCAGGCTTAACACATGCAAGTCGAGGGGTAACGGTCCACTTCGGTGGAGCCGACGACCGGCGCACGGGTGAGTAACGCGTATGAAACCTTCCTTCAACAGGAGAATAGCCCGAGGAAACTCGGATTAATGCTCCATAATGTAATAATCGCGCCTGCGGTAATTACTAAAGCTGAGGCGGTTGAAGATGGTCATGCGTACCATTAGTTAGTTGGTAGGGTAACGGCCTACCAAGGCAGCGATGGTTAGGGGTCCTGAGAGGGTTTTCCCCCACACTGGAACTGAGACACGGTCCAGACTCCTACGGGAGGCAGCAGTGAGG
>CAYFRV010000244.1:0-4605 GCA_964345495.1 uncultured Bacteroidales bacterium
GCTATATGAAAAATATGACAGAAAAAATCCATCAGATAAAAAAACGGATAACTAACTCTTTGTAGTTGAGCTGAATTATTTATTTCCTTGTTAATCTTACCTTTATTTTAATTTTTAAGATATTAAAATAGGTTGATTAAACAATCTATTTCAAATTTGTCAACCTAAAATTCCCACTAATGTAGCAGAATTAAACTATTGTTGAATTATTATTTTTTTTTATTTTTGATAAACAACTTTTTCTATGAATTAAAAATCAATAATTATAAAATTATGGTCAAAAAGAAACAATTTTTTATTACAGTTTTTACCCTTGCAGGATTTTTACTCGTTTTATTTACGGGATGCGAGGAAGAAGAAGATTCGGTGGAGTCTTTAACAGAATCCTCGATAGTAACCACGCTGCCCCTAAGTGAAATAACTGATAGTACAGTAAATACAGGAGGAGTGATGAAAGATACAAGCTATGCCAAGATGGATTCTATAGGTTTGGTTTATGGTTTGAGTTCTAATCCAACGCTTAAGGACAATGCCGGCCTAATATCAGCTGATGTCGTTTTAGATACATTCGAAATTACTGTGTCCAATCTTTCATCTGCAAATGAATACTACTTAAGAACATTTGCTGTCAGTAGTGAAGGAATTGTTTATGGAGAAGAGTTGAGTTTTAGAACTATAGAATCAGGAAATGGCGTTGTTGACATAGACGGGAATCAATATCATACCGTTATCATTGGAGAACAAGAGTGGATGGCAGAAAATCTCAAGACTACGAAATATAACGATGGAAAAAATATACTCCAAATTACAGACAATGATGAATGGAGTTCAATTAATAAAGGCGCTTATGCCTGGTATAAAAATAATGAAAAATATGCTGATGATTATGGAGGTTTGTATAATTGGTATACCGTAGAGACAGGTAAATTATGTCCCGACGGTTGGCGTGTACCAACTAACAATGACTGGAAAGAATTGGTTGATTTCCTGGCTGGCAAAGGATATAACGGTTCTGAAGCGCTGGTTCTTAAATCAAGAACAGGTTGGAAGGGGAACAGTAACGGCACCGACAGATACGGATTTAATGCACTCCCGGCGGGCAATCGTCACTACAATGGATCATTTAATACTATTGATTATGATGTTACTTGGTGGACTTCCACGGAGAAGTCATCATCAAAAGCAAATAGTCGGTTTTTAAAATTTTATGATGATAAAGTAACAAACATCAATTACGATAAAAATTATGGTTTTTCCGTTCGTTGTATAAAAGAATAGATGTGAAACGTTTAGCTGATTACTGACATGAAAATAAATATCCAGTGTCTTAATTAGCTAAACGTTTTATATATTAGAATATTCCAAAATGGAATGAAATAACGAATAAAGGGAAAATTCACGAATTTTTTATCATATTACCTTAATATACTATTTTATTGCCATTCTTATTTTTATTTCATTTTTTATATATACATAGGATTTGTAATCTGCTGATTACTGACCTTGCTGATTTTTGCGCAAATAAATGATCAGAAGTGTGATCATTGAACATTTTCTGCGATTTTAATTCCATAAGTGTAAGAAATCAAATTTTTTTGTGTCTAACGATGAAGGAATATTGTTGAATGAAATAAACACAAAAAAATGAAAAGAATTAGTACGGTTTTATTAATAACCTTAATTTCCTTATTTTTAGCAACTTTAGAGGTTCATGGACAACGAGGTCATGGAGGTGGTAATTATTCGCCCCAGGGAAAAATCAAAGGTGTGGTAATGGATGAGCAGGATCAAACACCCATAGAATATGTTAATGTGGTTTTGTTTAAAGCCAAAGACTCATCTATGGTTGATGGTACTGTCACAGATATGGATGGGAAGTACTCTTTGGATAAAGTTGCTTTTGGAAAATATTATTTAGAATTCGATTTTATTGGGTTTCGAAAAAAATTTGTTGATGATGTTCGGATAAATCCACGTAATCAACAACATAATACTGATACGGTTTTCCTGAAACAAGCTATACAGGAAATAGAGGGTGTGCAGGTAACAGGAGACCGGGTAGATGTTGAACACAAAGTTGACAAGAAAGTAATTAATGTTGGTCAGGATTATAGCGCTCAAGGTGGTTCTGCTGTTGAAGTCCTTGAGAATGTTCCTTCTGTTGAAGTTGACATTGAGGGAAATGTTGAACTCCGTGGAAGCGGGAGCTTTAGAGTGCTTATAAACGGAAAGCCTTCCGTGCTTGAAGGAAGCGATGCGTTACAACAAATGGCTGCAAGCCGAATTAAAAGCATAGAAATAATTACAAATCCTTCTGCAAAATATGACCCGGAAGGAACTGCAGGAATCATTAATGTGATTACAAAAAAGCAGAAAGAGAAAGGGTTGAACGGACAAATCAAGGCTACTGCCGGAACAAATGACAAATACGATGCCTCCGTAAATCTCAATTATCAAACCGGAAAATTCAACTTTTTTGGCTCCTTTGATTACCGTGATTTTAATTTTGATATGGATGGCCGCTCTGAACGCGAATTATACAGTGAAAACTCTGATACAACAACTTTTATTGATCAGGATGTTACAAGAAGTATGGGTAGAAGCGGTTATTCCTTTAAAACAGGCTTTGATTACCAGCTGACAGAATCAAGCACAATATCGCTTTCAGGAAAGCTGGGGAACTTTGGTTTTGGACACGATATGGAAAGGAAGACCACAAGAGCTATAGAACCTGGTGATATGCCAACGAATTATAGCGTCTCAAACAGCGATTTTTTGATTGATCACGATTATTATTCTTTATCCTTTGATTACCAGAATAAATTCGATGATGAAGGCCATAAACTTGATGGTTCTGTGTATTATTCAAATTCTGCAAGCGATGATGAAAATCAATGGGCAAGTGAAATTACCAATTCGGAATGGGAGGTTATGTCTGAAGATTATAAAGAACGAAATACTGAGACGGGTGATGAAGACGAACTCCAGGTTAAACTTGATTATACAAGGCCTACTTCCCAGGGAAAATTAGAAGCCGGTTATATGGGCTCTTACGATTATAGCGACAACCAGTACGAAGTAGAACATTTTCTAAATAACGACTGGACTGCAATAGATTCACTTTTTAATTCCTATGAATATGAGCGTATCATACATGCACTGTATACAACCTATCATGGGAAGGTAATAGGAGTTGAATATAAACTCGGTTTAAGAGGAGAATATACAAACCGACAATTAAGTCAGAATATTATGGATAAAACTTTTGAGATTGACCGGTTTGATCTATTTCCGACGGCACATTTTTCAAAGGAATTAAGTAAAGGAGAACAGCTTTTTCTAAGCTACAGCAGAAGAATTCGCAGGCCCAGAAGCTGGTATCTTGATCCGTTCCCCAGGCAACCGGACCAATACTCAAAACGAATCGGTAATCCGAATTTGAAACCTGAGTATACCGGTTCTTATGAGTTGGGTTATAAGAAAAGCTTCAATAAGTCATTTTTCTCGGTAGAGACCTATTACAGAAGAACCACAGATCAAATTGACAGAATCCGGGTCAGAGGTGAAAACGAAGAAATGCTTAGAACCTTTGAAAATCTTGATTCTGAAACTTCCTTTGGTGTGGAATCTATGATAAACACAAGCCTTTATAAATGGTGGGATTTAAATGCAAATGCTCGTCTTTACCGCTATACAATAGAAGGGAATGTAACCGGCCAGGATGTTTCGGCTAAAAGCAACAACTGGAATGCCCGGTTAACAAATACGTTTAAGCTCCCAACAAATACCAGGCTGCAACTTATGGCAGGTTACCGCGGCCCTTCTGCTACAGCGCAAGGAGAACGCGAAGGCTTCCTGATGTCTAGTGCAGCTATAAAGCAATCGATGCTGGACAAAAAAATGAATATAACTCTCAGTGTTAGAGATTTATTTCAGACTATGAAGCATGAAAGGACTTCCACCGGCGAATTATTCAGGGAATACAATTTATTTGAAAGAGAGGCGCCGATTTTCAGGTTAAGTGTGAGCTATAGTTTCAACAACTACAAAGACAAAAGAAGAGGTGTAAACGGGGCAGAAGAAGATTTTGAAGGACGTGGAGAATTCTAGATTTCAGCATCCAAACCGTTGTATCGATGCACGACCATTGTAGAGACGCACGGCCATTGTAGAGGCTGTCTAATAAGTCGTCTATAAAGATTTGCTGAAAATCAGGTTTTGCCCCGAGTCCTTATATGTTTGAAGTTAAATTAAGGGGAAGGTTTTTAGCTAAAAAAGGCCAAATACCTGGGTGTGCGGGCATTTCTTTCAGGAATGAGGGGTGAGCGAGGGAAGAACCAGAAGCAAAACGCACGACTAAGCATCCAAAAAAATACAAACAGAAATAATGATAAACTTTGCTTATAAAAACAATAAATAAAATGTAGTAAACTTTTAACGCCCTCGCGCACCTCTCTATCTCTCCTAAAGGAGAGGACTCCTCCCGCCTAAAACTTCAGCTGCGGGTGGGCTTCCCCTGTAGGGGAATGAGGGGTGAGCGAGGGAAGAATAAGAAAACAACAACACATGCCACATAAAAAACGATCCATCGAAGATAATTTGCAT
>CAYFRV010000245.1:0-4604 GCA_964345495.1 uncultured Bacteroidales bacterium
TTCAGCTCTTGAATAATTGACAGAAAACAATTATTTTTAAAAATAAAATTCATTATGACTACGCAGCAACTTCTTACAAAATTCCCACCTACAAAAGATAATATATTGGGAATGCTTCATGATATTCAGGCAAATAATCCTGGTAATAATATAACTGAAGCTGATATCAAACAAGTGGCAGAATATTTGAATACAACTTATGCTGCTGTTTATGGAGTGATAACCTATTATTCAATGCTTAGCATTCAACCACGCGGGAAATATATAATTCGGCTGTGCAGATCACCTGTTTGTAGAATGATTGGGAGCTTCGATGTGTTAACTTCCCTGACAAGCAATTTAAATGTTGAAGTTGGACAAACTACGGCAGATCAATTGTTTACTGTTGAGTTGTCCGAGTGCCTTGGCCAGTGCGATAAAGCACCCGTGTTAATGGTGAATGATAAGGTATATACGGAAATGGATGATTACAAGGTGAATAATCTTATAAAAAGCCTGAAAAAGAATACAAAATAAATTCAAAACGATTTAATAGTGATACAAGAAACCAAAATAGCACTCAAAAATGCGGGAAAAATTGATCCCCTGAGTATTGATGAATATTTAGAATCAGGTGGATTTCAGGGCTTAAAAAAGGCCATGGGAATCGAACCTGTTAAAATTCTGGAACAGATAAGTAATGCAGGATTAAGAGGCCGTGGCGGAGCTGGTTTCCCGGCGGGTATGAAAGGCCGTTTTACAGATGAAGCCATCTGCCATTACTGCGGGCCAAAATACCTGATTTGTAATGCCGATGAAGGAGAACCCGGTACATTCAAAGACCGCATAATTATGGAACAGGACCCTTTCCTGCTGATTGAAGGGATGCTCATTTCTGCATTGTCTATTGGCGCAGGTAAAGGCTATATCTACATAAGAGGCGAGTACACAGAATCTATTCGAAAGCTTAAGAACGCAATAGATCAATGCTATAAAAAGGGTTTTCTTGGGAAAGATTGCCTGGGAGAAAATCTTTCTTTTGAGTTGGAGCTCAGATATGGTGCCGGTTCCTATTTGTGCGGCGAAGAACTGACACTTTTAGAATCGCTTGAGGGAAAACGGGGTTATCCACGCATTAAACCTCCTTTTCCTGCGCAAAAAGGATTATTCGATTGTCCGACATTAATTAATAATGTGGAAACTTTTGCTCACGTTCCCTACATCATAGAACACGGGGCGGAGCATTATAAGTCTTACGGAACAGAGAAATCACCTGGGACTAAAATTTTTACTGTTAGTGGCGATGTGGAAAATCCGGGTTATGTAGAAACAGAAATGGGCGCTACATTGGAACAAATTATTGAGTTATGCGGGGGAATGAAGGATAAAAAACCGTTCTATGCGGCTTTACTTGGAGGAGCTGCCGGAACTTTTGTCAATGAGGAAGTGCTTCAGACCCCGATGGGTTTTGATACATTGAAAGAGAAGGATGCAATTCTGGGTTCCGGTGCTATAATTGTGATGAATCAGGAGCGATCCATTTATGACATAATGGTATCCATTCTTGAATTCTTCAAACATGAATCCTGTGGAAAATGTGTGCCTTGCCGGGTTGGTACCAATCAACTGCTTATCATGTTACACCGGTTGGGTGAACAGGGAAACGGCAATCGTGAGAATATCCTTGAAAAGATGAAACAGGAAGCTGAGTATATGGCTGCCAATTCACTCTGTCCGCTAGGTGCTTCGCCAATATTACCTATCGGGAGTATTTATAAATATTTTAAAAAGGAATTTTAATTTCGTAATTTTTTACTATGAAGAAAACTGTTACCATAACTATAGACGGAAAAAAGATACAGGCTAAAGAAGGAGATAATCTTCTGCAAACTGCTTTAGATAGCGGCATAGATATTCCTTATTTGTGTTATCATAAGAAACTCAGTCCAACCGGGGCTTGCCGGATGTGTGTGTCAAAGATTGAAGGCCAGAAAGGACTGGTTATGGCTTGCACGGTGAATGTTACTGATGGTATGGTAGTTACTTCGTCTGATAAAGAAATAGAAACTGCACGAAAACACACAATGGAGTATCTGCTTGCCGAGCATAACGATGCTTACGACGGAACTTTTTATGATGAATTGTATTTTATTGCCAGGAAATATGACCTGGAGAATCCTGATGACAGAAGTTATCCGAATGTTTATAAGCAAATGGATTATCCGGTCGATGATACATCACCTGTTTTAACTTATGATGCTTCAAAATGTATAAAATGCTTTCGATGTATTAAGGCTTGTGATGAAGTTCAGGGAAAAAATGTCTTGTCCTTCAGTGAACGTGGAATTACTTCCTATATCATTGCAGGTCTGGATAATTGGGGAGA
The DNA here is from genome assembly GCA_964345495.1 of uncultured Bacteroidales bacterium. Taxonomy (GTDB): domain Bacteria; phylum Bacteroidota; class Bacteroidia; order Bacteroidales; family UBA12077; genus JAGXLC01. The sequence continues at coordinate 2,366 of CAYFRV010000245.1, forward strand.
ATCCGAATGCGACGGCTGCGGCGAATGTATTCAGTTATGTCCTACAGGTGCCCTGGTTGAAAAACCACATCGCGACGAAATAAGAATCAACAAGTTGGACAGACATGTGCAAACTACCTGTCCATACTGCGGAGTAGGTTGTCAGATTGATTTATATATTCAGAATGGTAAAATTTTACGTGTGGATGGAGTGGAGGATGTTATGCCAAATGATGGCCGTCTATGCGTTAAAGGGCGTTTCGGATACGATTATGTTCAAAGTGAAGAAAGACTCACAAAACCACTTATTAAGAAAAATGGTGAGTTTGTTGAAGCCTCATGGGATGAGGCGCTTGATTTGATTGCCTCAAAATTTTCAGCAATTAAAAAAGAGCATGGCAGCGATGCTTTAGCTGGTTATGGCTCAGCAAAATGCACCAACGAGGACAATTACATTTTTCAAAAGTTTGTGCGGATGGTTTTCGGCAACAATAATCTGGATTATTGTACAAGGCTTTGCCACGCTTCAACTGTCACCGCAATGTTGAAATCACTGGGAAGTGGTGCCGGCAGCAATTCTATTGAAGATTTTGAAGCCACTGAATGCTTGTTTGTTATTGGAAATAATATAATCGAGACGCATCCTGTAACTGCAACTTATGCGAAAAGAGGCAAATCCAAAGGACACAAGATCATTGTTTGTGATCCCAGGTGGACTAAGATGGTTGATTATGCCGATGTATGGCTCCAACCCAGACTTGGCACCGATGTAGCATTACTTAACGGTCTGATTCACGTAATTATTAAAGAAGATCTGATAGATAAGGAGTTTATTGAACAACGGGTTGAAGGCGGAATGGAGGCTTTTAACGCTTTGAAGGAGTTAGTGGAGAAGTACACTCCTGAAGAGGCAGAGCGGATAACCAATGTTCCAAAATCAAAAATAGTAGAAGCCGCGAGAATTTATGCGCAGGCATCCACAGCTATGGTTTCAACAGGAATGGGTTTGAGCCAGCAAGTTGTTGGAACGCACATGGTTTTCTCATTGATTAATATGATGCTGATTACCGGACAGGTAGGCAAGGAGAGTGCAGGTATTGATCCTCCGAGAGGTCAGAATAATGTGCAAGGTGTTACTGATATTGGCGTTTCTCCGATTAACTATCCCGGCTATATTCCGGCTTCAGACGATGAAAACCGAAAGAAGATTGCCAAATTATGGAATGTGGAATATGAAAGCCTGCCCTCAAAGCCTGGCCTTACCACTGTTGAAATAATGCATGGGGCCTATGACGGCAATATTAAGGGAATGTATATCATGGGAGAAAATCCTATGATGACCGATCCGGATTTGACTCATACGGAAGAGGCTTTGAAGAACTTAGATTTTCTTGTGGTTCAGGATATTTTCCATACGGAAACCACGCCTTATGCTGATGTCATTTTACCTGCTTCATCTTTTGCCGAGAAAGATGGAACCTTTGTAAATAGCGACAGAAGAACTTTGCGTGTGCGTAAAGCAGTTGAAATGCCGGGTGAAGCAGAAGAAGACTGGAAAATCCTTGTGAATGTTGCGGAAAGAATGGGGTATAACTTAGGGAAATATAAGAATGCAAAAGATATTTTTGATGAAATTGCACAAGCTACGCCGATTATGGCCGGAATAACTTATGAGCGCATTAAAAAAGAAGGGGTTCAATGGCCTTGTCCAACAACCGATCATCCTGGTACAAAAACCTTATTCCTTGACAAGTTTAAGACGAAAAGTGGTTTAGGTATCTTGAATCCTGTGCATCATTCCGAACAGAAAGAAAGGGCTTCTAAAGAATTTCCTTTCATTCTCAACACCGGAAGGATTCTTTACCAATATCACACTTCAACCATGTCCCGCAGGAACAAGGCCCTGACAGATTTTGCAAATCGTTCTTTCGTGTTGATGAATCCTTTAGATATTGAAAAGAATGGCTTCGGGGATGGAGATAAGGTTAGGCTTTCAAATAATCGCGGAGAGCTTGAGACTTACATTCAGAGCAGTGATGGAGTGGGAGAGGGTGAGCTTTTTATGCCATTCCATTACAACGAGTCGCAGGTTAACAAATTGACAAGGGGGGAACTTGATCCGTATTCGAAAATTCCACCATTTAAATATTCAGCTTGTAAGGTTGAAAAGGTTTAATGATCCCCTAATCAGCATAAGCAATTTATATACAAAAGGAGCGTGAATAGAACGCTTCTTTTAAAAATATTAAAACAGCACTAG
>CAYFRV010000246.1:0-1404 GCA_964345495.1 uncultured Bacteroidales bacterium
GAAAAAGAGGACGGTTGCGGCAGATATGAGCGGAATTGCAAATTCCGCTCAGCGGGGTTTTGGGTTGCGAGCCGAAAGTTCCGATCTTTTGAATAAGCCTGGAAATCATCGGATAAAAAACCGGAATAAGAAACCACCTAACCTATCAAATTGCAAGCAAGATCGGAACTTTTCATTAGCCGATGACGAAATTTTTGCCAGATGAGGACGGCGGAATTACAAATTCCGCCGAGCATCTTGTACGTCGTTTTGAAACCCGAAATCCATCACCTCTTCATCCTTCCATCTGCCACTGCAACTAACTACCCAGGTTTTCATTTCAACATGACAAAAAACATGTCGTGTGATATTAATTTCTTTTTATCTTTGTTAATGAAATAACAAAACTGAGAAATGGATTTTATCTGTTTCAAGGTTAAAGAAAACAATCAAATCCGGAGGACTATCTGATGGAAAAGAGAATTGGAACCACATTGATACGCGTATACAATCGTCAGGGAGTGGCAAAGTTAAACACCATCCTTTCAAAGCATGCCGGCCTGATTATTGGAAGACAAGGATTACCGCGCACAGATGGCACAAATCTTATTTCACTCGTTTTAGAAGGTTCAACTGATGAGATTGGTTCTTTAACCGGACAGATTGGACGGCTTGAAGGAATCCAGATCAAATCGGTTTTACTTAAAGACGAGTAAGATGATAAAGAAATTAACAGTTTTTATTGTGGCTTTGGTTTTGCCAATTTGCGCTTCTTTTGCTCAAAGAGCTGAGATTAGCGGAAAAGTAATTCATGAAACTTCCCGGGAACCGCTTCCCGGTGCTGAGGTTCTTCTATATCCGAATGATACTTCCTCTAAGGTTTTAAAAGCAACTACCACAAATCAAAGCGGAGGCTTTAAAATAGGCGATGTTGAATATGGCAGGTATTTTTTAACCATCAATTATTTAGGTTTCAAAGATTTCCGCAAAACCCTGTCGATAAAGCAGGGAGGGGTTGATTTGAAAGTTTTACTGAGTGAACAACAGTTTGATCTGGGAGAGGTGATTGTTAGCAGCCTTCATCAGGAAAAGCGTATCAAAAATGTTTCTCTTCCAATGGAAGTGCTGCATTATTCCGAAGCAAATAAAATTGCTGCCTTTTCCCCGTCAGAAGCGCTCAGAAATGAACCGGGAATTGAACTGAAAGATGACGGTGTATGGGCTACCAGTATCAATATCCGTGGAATGAATGAAAAACGATTTGTTACAATGGTTGACGGCAACCGGATTGAAACTGCTACAGATATTGCCGCAGGTCTTTCAATGATCGATATGTCAGAAATTGAAAGGGTTGAAGTTATAAAAGGCGCATCCTCTTCTTTTTATGGTACCGGAGCCATGGGGGGCGTGGTAAATTTTATTCCC
>CAYFRV010000246.1:1504-4593 GCA_964345495.1 uncultured Bacteroidales bacterium
GGTGGTGCTCCATTTCCGGGTCCTGCTGAAGCAAAATATACCAATGCAAAGCGAAATCTACTTAGTATAAATTATTCCATTTCAAATATTACCGATTCATGGAAGCGAGTTTCATTGAACTATTTTCATCAGAATATTTTGCGGGATGTGCTAATGCATCCGAACGTACCTGCTCAGCAAAGTGGAAATACCTTGATTGAGCCTCAGAAGATCACTCCGACAGGGAATCACTATACCAATGGATTGCAGTTGAAAAGTGAATGGAATTTTGATGAAAATCATAGCTTAACAGGAGGGCTTGATCTTTGGCAGCGTAGGCTGGAGACCGAACGTGAAAAATATATCCGTAATGAGGTTTTTGAAACCGACTCTCTGCTTAACCCGGTAGATACGATTAATTTGGTCAGAGGTGAAACGCCAATTCCTACTTCAGACTATTCGAGTGCCGGGGTGTTCTTTCAGGATGAATTCATGTTGTTTGATGATTTGCTTCAGGTTTCTGCAGGCGGGAGATATGATTTGATACGTGTACACAATGAGGAGGCTCGGGATCCCGATTACCTTAAAAAGGATAATAATCTGATTGATCCCCCGCCTAATCAGCGCATTACTTTCCGGGAGCAAACTGTAAGAAACCGTTCATGGAGTACCAATCTGGGCATTTTGGTTAACGCTGCCGATGAACTGGATTTTACGCTCACATTCGGACGCTCTTTCAGGTCACCTTCGTTGGAAGAACGCTTTAAATATATTGATCTGGGAAATAAAGTCAGAGTAGGAGACCCGGAACTGAAACCGGAAGAAGGCTATACCTTCGATGCAGGTTTTCGTCTGTGGAAAAACAATTTCAATATCAGGGGAAATGTGTTCTTGAACAAGTTTTCTGATCTTATTGTTGAAGAAAGCGGAGAATATGTATATGAATATACTACTGGTTCTGAAAGTGGAACCACAGATACTTTGCCGGCGCTTATTAATTCGAATGTGGATGAAGCCAGACTTTATGGATTTGATATGAAAATGGATTTCAAATTATTTAAAAATATGGTAATGCATAGTACAGTTTCGTTTGTTCGTGGTGAAGATATGGGAGATAACGGAAATTTGCCACTTATTCCTCCTTTGAATGGCAGAGTTGGATTAAAATATCACTTCCCTGACCTGCTAACAGTTGATTTGACATCTGTTATGTACAGGGAACAGGATAAAGTTGCAGAAGGAGAAGAACCAACAGATGGATACACGCTTTTTGATTTATCCGTTTATTCCGATCCAATTGATTTTACCAATGGAAACATAAAGTTTATCGGCGGAGTAGAAAATATTCTGGATAAGGCATATCAGAACCATTTGTCCACAAATCGCGGAGTGATAAATTATCAGCCGGGAAGGAATTTTTTTGTGAAGATGCAGATTCAGTTTTAAATAATTGAAAATATCTAAGCAGTTTCAACAATAGAACAATAGAATAATAAAAAAAAATAATTTTTATGAAATTTAATCCAGGAACATACAGCATAAAAGATGAACGAATGAAACCGTTTATCGACCCCGACGAGATATGGGGATTTATTGAAGATACAAAACAACCATCAAAACAAGAAGTCCGTGATATTATTGCAAAATCTATCAATAAAGAACGATTGTCATTAAAAGATACAGCTACGCTGATTAATGCTGAAGATCCTGAGTTGATTGAAGAGATCAAACAAGGTGCAAGGGATCTGAAAAACAAAATTTATGGCAACCGCATTGTGTTGTTTGCTCCATTGTATATTGGAAACAGATGTACAAACGATTGCAAATATTGTGGTTTTCGTACTTCTAATAAATACGCCGTGCGCCGTACTTTATCTGATGAGGAGATTGTGCATGAAACAGAAGCCCTCGAAGATAATGGCCAGAAGCGTTTGATATTGGTTTACGGGGAACATCCTGCTTATTCACCTGATTATATTGCTCATACTGTCAGGAAAGTCTATGAAGTTAAGAAAGGGAATGGCGAAATCAGAAGGGTGAACATTAATGCTGCACCATTGGATATTGAGGGTTTCAAAAAAGTATGGGAAGCGGGGATTGGTACCTATCAGGTTTTCCAGGAAACTTACCATCCCGAAGCGTATAAGTGGTATCACCTTGGTGGAAAAAAACGTGATTACGAATGGCGGCTAACTTCGCTCGACAGAGCACAGGAAGCCGGCGTGGATGATGTAGGTATCGGCGCTTTATTTGGTTTGTATGACTGGCGGTTTGATGCATTGGCTCTTGTCCGGCATACTAATCATTTCGAAGCCTGTTACAATGTTGGCCCTCATACAATTTCATTCCCGCGGATCAAAGATGCAGCCGAACTGGATATTGATCCGAAATATGAATTAAGCGATGAAGAGTTTTCAAGACTGATAGCCATTTTGAGACTGGCCGTACCATATACCGGATTAATTCTGACAGCAAGAGAAAATCCCGATATTCGCAAAGAGGTAATGGATTTCGGTGTAAGTCAGATTGATGGTGGGACGAAGATTGAGCTGGGTTCTTATGCAGACACCAAGAACGAAGACCAGAACTTAAATAAGGAACAATTTCATATTGGCGATTCCAGATCGTTGGGTGAAGTAATTGAAGAATTGCTTGATGACGGATATCTCCCTTCATTCTGTACTGCATGCTACAGATTGGGAAGAACCGGTGAACACTTTATGGAATTTTCTGTACCCGGTTTTATTAAAAGGTATTGTACACCAAACGCAATCCTTACCCTGTCAGAATACCTGGAAGATTATGCAAAACCCCATGTTGCAGAAAAAGGCTGGGAAGTAATAGAAAAAAACATTCAGGAGATGAATGATTCCAAACGGGAAGATGAGTTGCGGAATCGTATTGAACGAATCAAATCAGGGGAAAGGGATTTGTATTTTTAGGCAATTCTATTTAGTGGATGATTCCTTGTGAATCCGCCAGTCGGCTGGGGTTATACCAGACCTAACAGGTTTTGGAAACCTGTTAGGTCTGAAACACATTGCTGGTGAGAGCTTGCATCTTGTTCCTCTGCTTAAATTTCTAAAACTCTGCTTCTATAATATGTTTCA
>CAYFRV010000247.1:0-4583 GCA_964345495.1 uncultured Bacteroidales bacterium
CATAAGGATGTGAAGGAAGCGGCGAGGGAGTTTTTGAAGGGGGCGGGGTTGTTGTGATGGTACGCCATCCAGCCGGTGAATGAATCCTCCGGATAGAAACGGAACCCGGCGGAAGTCGGCTAATTTGGAGAATGTCGATAAAAAGCGGCGGAAAGGGCAGTGGTTGCCTTTCCGCCGCTTTAAATCACCAAAAGGAGGAAAAAAAAGAAAATGAATAAGTTTTTTATCTCGCTAATATTTGTTAGTGCACTTTTTTTAAGTTGTGCGCCCATAGCCAATTCACCACGATCTGAATTTCAAAAGGATGATAAAATATCGGACCAGTCTGTTAAACATCTTGGTGAAAAGCCTTCGAGAAATGACGCAATGAATTCAAATGAATTTGAAATCACTTTCCCTAAAGGCTTGAAGCTAACAGTAACGAATTTGAAAATTTCAAATGATAGAATCATTAACAGTGATAACCCTAAGAGGTGTGGTGAAAAATATAGCAGCAGATCCCTACTCATAGATTATGAGTATAAAATTAATTGGCACTATTCAAACTTCCACGAAAATATTCCTACCTATGATGTGAAAATCGAGATAAAAGAGCAAAACGGTGATTATATTGTTTCTCAAATAGAACCAAGAACTCAAAAAGTGAATGGCTATATCCCTAACTCTGGACAGCAGTTAAATGGTACCCTGACCGATAATATCAAAGGGAATGGGATGAAGTTTTCAGCTATTTGCGTTACTTTAGAAGTAGGAAAATCATCCGATGCTGACTACTATAAAGCTCTAAAATTATTGGTTCCTAATGCAGGATCGTATAATTTTCAAGTTTTTCTAAACAACAAACCTGCTGCAAATGAAATCTTTACAGTAGGAAAAGAGCATGAAGTTATATAATTTACCCAATTTTGATCTAAATATTTAATTTGATAAAGGGGAAGTCTCACAACTTTGTTTTTGCAACGAGGCGGAAAAGCAATGGTTTACTTTTCCGCCCTTCTTTAAAGGCATGGCGCCTTATGACAATCGATGATATTGGAAATCGAACACAATCACGAGAAGAAAGATAAAAGCAAAAAAATCAGGGAAAAAGAATGGAATATGTTCGACATAGATTGGATACAAAAGAAAATCAGTCGGCGGGAGTATTATTTTACTCGGCACGGCGAGCAGGAACGGCAGAATGACAATCTTACCATCGCCGAAGTTTGAGAAGCGTTGCTGAACGGTAGGATTTTGGAACAATACGAATATGACGGTAGAGGCAAGAGCTGTCTGGTTGTCGGTTTCACAAATTCGGGAAAACCTCTGCATATCGTATGCGGTGAGTTTGAGGGCGACGTGGCGATCATCACGGTGTATGTTCCGACTCCACCCAAATTCAGAAATCCGTATGAGCGAGGTTGAAAATGAGTAAAGTGTGCCATTTTTGCGGAAACAAGAATTTCAGAAACAGCAAGGTACAGTATATTTACAAACACAGCGACAGATTTCTCATCGTCAACGATGTGCCGTGCCTTCAATGCGAATACTGCGGAGAACAGTATTTTAAAGGTGATGTTCTCGAAAAAATTGAAAAAGAGTTCCATGAGATATATTCTCTTGGGAAAGAAGTGAAAAAAGAAATTCCTGTTCCGGTTGAACATTATGGCGAACTTCAGCCGGCATCGTGAGCGAGAGAACATGGTTTGATAAAAAACAACATGGATCACGATCATCCTTATTTCCCCTCACGCCATCGCAGATCATGGTTGCCGACGCGTTTTTTCGGGACCGCGCGGATAAAATTTGGGCATTACCGGCTGTACGCCGTTTGCTTTGGTGGGGGAATATCAAATCCAAATTGCTTTTGCGTTTGATGATCATTTTAATAAGCTGCATTCTATGTTAAACTTGGCATGGCTAAAAATAGCCAAAATCATCCGATTTTTTGACGGCTTTTTTTACTCATCAAAAACCTCTCAACCCATTGATTCCATAGCTTATCGAGTTCATGAGCGAGTTGTCGTTTATTGGGCAGGCGCGCCAATAAAGTAAGGAATCGACGGCCGATTTTCTAAAAGGGACGAGGTTGTGGTAGTCGAACTTATAAAAAGCAATCTTCGGCCCCTGAATTTCTAAACAGGAGTCGCTTCAAGAAAGAGAAATTTTGTGGCGGATTGGCGGAAAGATAACAAAAACTCTTTTCCGCTTTACCATTAATCGAAAATGTAAAACGGAGATTGCTATGGACATGTCGTATAGCACAAATGATTTTTCAGAGTATTTCAGATCAAGTTATGAGAATATTAAAGAAGAAATATGGAAAGAAGAAATTGAAGAATTACAAAAGGATCTTGCTAAGAGATTAGTGATCACTTTTATGGGAACAGTGGCTTGTGGAAAATCTACCGCAATTAAAAAGCTTTTCTCATTGCCAATAGATAATATAAGCCCTATACCAGGAACGACAGAGAAAGTTAAAATTTTTCAAATAAGAAAGAATGTGTATGTGGCCGATACGCCGGGGTTGTTAGATATAAGAAGTGAAATTTCAGGAAAAACACAAGAATTCATAGATTTATCAGATATATTTATCTTTATATTGAATTCTTCTGTTGCTTTAACTGAAAAGGAGAGGGATGAAATTTATGGTATAGTTTCACTTAACAAGCCATTACTTGTCCTTATCAATAAAATTGATCTATTAAAAGAAAATGTTGAGATTGAAAACATCTATAATTACGTATGTGGAAACCTGCCTGAAATTGATCAAAATGACGTTATTCCAGTAGCTTTTGAAAATAGACAAGGCAACCACATTAACTTAGAAAAAGTGATTGGGTGGATCGTTAAAACTCTATCTATTAGTGGAAAAGAAATTTTATTTTCAAAAGCTGTTAAATTCAAAGCAGTGGCTTCTGAAAAATTAATAAAGAAAAGCTCATTGGAAGCCGGTACCATTGGTGCTCTCCCTATACCAGGTTCAGATATTACACTGTTAACAGCGCTACAGATACGAATGATAGTTAGAATGGCAGAAATATATGGAAAAACAATTGATAAAAACGACATAAGTCTAATGTTATCCTCCCTGCTTGCAGGTAATACGGGGAAGTCAATTTATAGGTACATAATTACTCTGCTTAAAGCAGGGAACTGGATACCAGGTGGGCAATGGTCTATAATTATTACTTCTTCAGTTGCTTTTTCGCTATCAAGCTCTATAACATATGGCGTGGGCAAATCATTTCAATATTACTTTGAAAATGATATGAAGATCGCTTTTGAAGATATGGAAGAGATTTTTCTTTCCGCATACGAGACAACTAGGCAGGGCAAAGGGGGTGAGTAAATGAATGATTCTGAATTTACCGATTTTTCTAACAATATTTATGAATTAGAAAAAGGTACTTCCGATTGTCTTGTTTTATCTTTTGTCGGAGAGGTTTCAAGTGGAAAATCTACGGCTATTAAGAAACTATTTAATGTCAATCCTGGAGATATTAGTGCAGTTCCAGGGAGTACTAAGCAAATAAAACATAAATTTTTAAAAAAAAATGTTTTGTTATTGGACACGCCAGGATTGGGAGACATTAATACAAGCATTTCTGGAATTACTAAAAGAGTTCTAAATTTGACAGATCTTTTTATTATCACACTTAGTGCACAAGGCGGACTAAAAGAAACGGATAAAAACACTATTAGTCAAGTTTCAAATTTCAATAAGCCGCTTCTAATATTAATAACGAAATTAGATACAATATCAAATCGTAATGAAAGAAGAGAACTTGTAAGACACACAAAAGCAAACCTATGCGAGATGGAAAGGAAAGATATTCATGTCTTTGGCGTTATGCTAGATGTTGATGATAGGTTTCGACAATATGAACCTATTCTCAATGAAGTAGAAAATGATAGCAAAATTATGATTCTTGAGTGGTTAAGCACCCAATTACATTACAATTCGAAAGTCTTATTACTATCTAAAATCTCGAAAAGCTATAGAAAACAAGCTGTCGAAGTAATCCAATCATACATTAGTAATCTGAGCTGGACGGACAAAAAGTTTGCGTTTTCTCAAAAAATCATAGCGCTACATATTAAAGACGTTGCCAAATTAGTAGCTTCAAAATATGAAAGATATACTCTGTCAGATTCAGACATTCAAAATATTATCGAATATGCAGATTACGATTGGTTTTCTAGTTACATAAAATTGAAAGATTTACCTAATGACTACAATTTAAACAAAAATGACCTATCAAAATTTTATAATGCTTGGGGTTTGTATTCATCACCTCATTTTTTGATATCCCCCCCTATTGCAATTATTGATGGGTTTTTTCTCAGAAGTTTTGAAACGAGGCTACTCCTCAATATAATTACGGCGGGAATGATTACTTCGAAATTTCTATATGAAGATAAATTAAAAACAATAAGAGAAGTATTTGAAGAAATAAGGAAGGAAATTTTATATTCATTTAAACTACCTCAAACCATAATTAATGGCGATAATGAATTTTCATTTATCAACAGTTAATGCAGATTTTCGGCACTGGTTCAGTTGAATGGGATGTTCAAGTTAGGCGGCCATGGGAACCATC
>CAYFRV010000248.1:0-4573 GCA_964345495.1 uncultured Bacteroidales bacterium
CTCTGGTATCCAGCGAAAAAGTTTGTTGCTCTTTTTCTATAATACCAAAATTAATCAGTCGTTCAATCTTTTCCGGGTCATCGTCAACTAAAGGAAGTAAATCTTCTTCAGTAAAGGGAAGGTATCTCTTTTCAAACATACCAGACAAAAGGCCCCTGTATTTATTGAGCTCCAGTAATAATTCTTCTATGCTTTGAAATTTAGGCATGTATAGTCTTAATCTCTTTAAAAACTGAACAGTTAATGGTTTAAATTTTTTGATTTCTTTTTAATCAGAAAGTGAAATTAATAAAATTTGGGTGGAAAAAGAGAAAATGATGGATTTAGTTTGGTTTCTTCCTTCTGCCCTGCGGTATTCCAGTGGTTTTGAAAAAAATGGCAATGTATTGGAATTGAAACCATTAAAGATTATAAAACAATTCGCACATACACCCACCTAATAAAATCTGTCTTGTTTCCATTTTTCGGGATTGTCATTTATATATTGTCTGATCCGTCCGTAAGATTCATCATTCCTGATAATGTGGTCATAGAATCTGGATTGCCATGCGAATACAGGGTTAATTTTTCTGGCATGTTTTGTAACGATGGATTTGTACGAACGGATAATGGTAGAAACCGAACCCGGTTTGGGTGAAATGTTTGACATGAATTGGTTTTTGTTTGGAACATTTGATTTTTCGGTAGAACCGTTGCATGTGGAACCGTTGCATGTGGAACCGTTGCAATGCAACGGTTGTACGCTATTGTTGCGATTATCGATAACAATAATGCCATGCACATGATTGGGCATGATTACGAATGCATCCAATACGGCAAATGGGAAATGATCCGGGATTTCCTGCCAGAAATTATGTGCCATTTTGCCTGTATCGGATAAATGCATGTTTCCGTCAACAACATCACCAAAATAACATTTCCGATCGGCGGTGCAAATTGTAATGAAATACGCACCATTCCAGGCATAATTCCAATGTTTTAACCGGGCAGATCCAATCCGGTAACGATTTTTGAATTTTGTCATATATTTTGTACCAGGAATAAAAGAAATCAAAAATAGGGAAAAATCGGAAAATTGTTCCTATTGTTGTGGAAAATGTTCCGTGGTAGAAACGTTGCATTGCAACGTTTCTACGTCAACGTCCCGATTATCAACAACAATAATGCCATGCACATGATTGGGCATGATTACGAATGCATCCAATACGGCAAACGAAAATAATCCGGGATTTCCTGCCAGAATTGATGTGCAATTTATCCTGCATCAGATAAATGTATATTCCCGCCTATTTGCCGATACAGAAATTCTCAAAAATATTCCCCAGGATCTCATCTGTGGATATGTCGCCTGTTATCTCACCCAGATAGTGCATTACATCTCGGACGTCCATGGCTAACAGATCAGTGGCCAGGTTATTTTTTAATCCTTCCCTGGCTCTTTGCAGCGATTCGTGTGCATTTTTTAATGCTTCGTAGTGGCGGGTGTTTGTTACAAGAATATCGTTTTCCTGTATTCGGTCATAGTTGGCGGCATCTAAAAGCTGGTCGATAAGCCGATCGGTGTTTTTTCCTGTTTTAGCGGAAATACGAAGAAATTCATCATCGTATTTAATAATTGTGCGTATTGATTTTTCTATATTTTTCACCTGGTCTTCAGTTTCCACCATGTCCACTTTATTGAGCAGAACCAAGAGCTTCTTATTTGTCCCTTCAATCCGGTTTTCTACTTTTTTTATTGTGTCCAGAATGTAATCCAGTTCCTGGTTGGCATCTACCAACAGGAGAATAATTCTGGCTTTGTCAATCTGGTTGAATGTGCGTTCGATGCCAATGGATTCAATTTGATCATCTGATTCTCTGATTCCGGCAGTATCAATAAAGCGGAATTCGATACCCTTTATGTTGATGACATCCTCGATAACATCACGCGTAGTTCCGGCAATATCTGTAACAATGGCTTTTTCTTCATTCAACAACCGATTAAGAAGGGTGGATTTGCCGACATTTGTATTGCCGGCAATGGCAACAGGAAACCCGTTTTTAATAGCATTTCCCAGCTCAAAAGAATTCAGCAGTTTTTCGATAAGCTGATTGATATCGTCAAGAAGTTCGATGAATTGGTTTCGATCGGCAAATTCGACATCTTCCTCGCTAAAGTCGAGTTCTAGCTCAATAAGTGAAATGAAATTCAGCAGCCGGTTACGAAGGCTTTTGATTTCACCTGAAAACCCACCACGCATTTGCTGCATTGCCAGTTTATGAGAAGCTGAAGACGATGAAGCAATCAAATCTGCAACACCTTCGGCCTGAGCAAGGTCCATTTTTCCATTTTCAAAGGCCCACATCGTAAATTCACCGGGGTTTGCCGTTCTTGCTCCATTATCAATTAAAAGTTGCAATATTTTCTGCTGGATGTACGAAGAGCCATGACAGGAAATTTCGGCGGTATCTTCGCCAGTATAGGAATGTGGTTTTTTGAATATGCTTACCAGCACTTCATCAATAACAGAGTCATTTTCCCGGATAGTTCCAAAATAAATTGCATTCGGATAAAAAGGTGCATCCTGATCTTGTTTAACCGGGAAAAATATTTTATTCAATATAGGAAGTGCATTTTCTCCACTGATACGTATTACAGCTATAGCCCCGTTTCCCGGTGGAGTGGATATAGCACAAATTGTATTCGCTGATTGCATAACAACAGTTTTTTGCAAAATTAATCATTTTCATTGATGGAGGCTAATGTTTATTCTTTCAGGTGAGTAAAGCCGGCATAGTGTTATGCTTTTTTAAATATCTTTAAAGTAGTGTTTGGCAGGAAAGGATAAAATCCCTATTTTTGAATAGAAGAAACCTACAAAAACATAAACCATGAGCGTCTTAGTTAATCAGAATTCAAAAATATTAGTACAGGGAATCACAGGGAGTGAAGGTTCTTTTCATGCCCGGCAAATGATTGAGTACGGTTCAAATGTTGTTGCCGGTGTAACCCCCGGTAAAGAAGGTCAGACTCATTTAGGTGTACCCGTCTACAATACTGTGGAAAATGCTAAAAAAGCAACAGGCGCAGACACTTCAGTCATTTTTGTTCCACCGGCGTTTGCTGCTGATGCTATAATGGAAGCTGCTGATGCTGGAATTAAAGTAGTTGTAGCGATTTCAGAAGGAATTCCCACGCAGGACATGGTAAAAGTAAAAGAATATCTGAAAGATCGAGACACAGTACTGATCGGACCAAATTGCCCCGGTATAATTACCCCTGAAGAAACCAAAGTTGGTATTATGCCTGGCTTTATTCATAAGAAAGGATCGATTGGAATTATTTCCCGTTCCGGAACTTTAACGTATGAAGCAGTCGACCAGGTAACGAAAACAGGCCTTGGACAGTCTACTTGTATTGGCATTGGTGGAGATCCGATTATTGGGACTTCTACGCTTGATGCGGTTAAATTGTTTATGAATGATCCGGAAACTGAAGGAATTATAATTATTGGAGAAATCGGTGGCAATATGGAAGCCGAAGCCGCAGAGTGGATCAAAGAAAATGGTACAAAACCTGTGGTAGCGTTTATTGCAGGAAAAACAGCTCCCAAAGGCAGAAGGATGGGGCACGCAGGAGCAATTATCGGAGGTAAGAACGATACAGCTTCTGCTAAGATGGAGATTATGGAAAAAAGCGGAATTAGTGTTGCTGAGTCGCCTGCTGAAATTGGACAAAAAATATATGATGCTTTGAAGAAATAATAGAGTGGAGGAGAAGTTCATTCTTAAATTGAAACATATTCATTAATGATTGAACCAGATTGGTCTGATAAGGTGATATTAATTGCAGAAGATGAAAAGATTAATTTTTTGTTTTTGAAAGCTGTGTTTAAAAAATCAGGAATTACCATTCTGGAAGCAAACACAGGCAGAGAAGCAATAGATCTTTGTGAAGATGGAAAAAATCAGGTGGATATCATCCTGATGGATATTAAAATGCCTGATATAGATGGTCTGGAAGCTACACGAAAGATAAAAAAAATTAATCCTGATATAGCAGTAATTGCTCAAACCGCTTACACCTTTAAAGAAGATCAGGAAAGAGCAGAAGAAGCCGGATGTGATGATTTTCTGGCAAAACCTGTACGTCCGGCAAATTTACTCGCACTTGTTGATAAGTACCTGTAAATCGGCAAATTCAGAAGTAGAGGTAAATTTTAAAGTTACCATTCTTTTTCTGATATATAGTTAGCTGTTAGCTTTTGGCTGTTAGCCATTGGCAAAAAGAAACAGTAGCCACAATCAAAAAATATTTTAATTGTTAATTTAATTATCAATAATTTTTTAACCTCGTTTTTGGATAAACCAGAGTGATTTTAGTGCTTCAAATTATCGTTAAGCTTTATAAGCCCTTAACAATTAAAGTTTTTTCTTTCTTCTGGATGCGCCTGAATATTTATGAAAGGGGCAATTTAACAATTTAACAATAGAACAATAAAAAAAGCCATCTGCTTCATTGCAAATGGCTTTTTTATTACTAATTCAGAAATCAGATTTCAAATTATTATTTTTTAGGAACGTCATATCCTTT
>CAYFRV010000249.1:0-4535 GCA_964345495.1 uncultured Bacteroidales bacterium
CTTTCATTATTCTTGAAATCTCTTTTTCTTTTTGTTCCTGTGGCAAATCATAAAAGTCTATTGCTTCATCAATTGCCCATTCAAGGCCTTGTGCATCAAATGTTTTAAAAACGAAACCATTGCCTTGGTTGTTTTGAATGTCCAGGTGTGTTACTGTATCATGAAGGCCACCTGTGTCAAATGCAATGGGTAAAGAACCGAAAATGGATCCGATCATCTGGGGCAATCCACAAGGTTCGAATTTGGATGGCATTAGTGTAAAATCGCTTGCTGCATAAGCAAGATGTGATAGTTCTTCATTGAAGTTTACAATTGCTACGCGGTCAAAGAAATCATGGAAACGAACGATGTCAATAAATACTTGTTGATAGTTGCCATTTGCAACGAATACCATCTGCAGGTTTTTGTGATAATGTTTTGAGATCACATTGTATAGAATATGCGCCAAAAGATCACATCCTTTTTGTATAGGGTCTAGTCTGGATGGCCAGAAAAGCAATGGAGCGTCTTCATCTACGATTAAATTAAGTTGCCGTTGTATAGCAAGCTTGTTTTTCTTTTTGCTTTTCAGCGGATTTTTATGATCATAATTCACAACCATATTTGGATTATTCCGTGGATTGAAAATTTTATCCGGTGCATTGATTATACCGAATGCACAGTTTGCGTGCATTTTATTTGTTATTTCTTGTCTGATATGTGGTGGAATAAATTGATGTTTTCCGTCTACGATTTCTTTCAAAAAGGTAGGACTAACAGTATTGATAAAGTGTCCGGCAAATATTCCGCTGGTTAACAGGTCCACCTGGTTGGTGTCTCTGCTTTCTTCATAATTATCTGGTGGCCTGAAAAAATACAGGTTCTGCCAGAATTCGGCAGCATCAATGCCCCGGTCTTCAATATGCGAAATAAAGAGCTTCCTGGTATGGATGTTATGAATTGTGAACAAACATGGGATTCCTCTTCTTCTTGCCATGGCGGGTATTAAACCGGTCATCCAGTCATTACAATGAATTAAATCAGGTTTAACAAATGGTACGATATTGTTAATTACCTCACGCTGAAAGGCTAATGATAAATTGGCAGATTCGTCACCATAGCCGCTGTAAACGGTGTCTCGATAATAAAATATACGGTCTTCGGCAAAATGAATTTTTGACTCCGGGAGTTTTTCCTGAAAAATTCTTAATTCGTCATCAATCAATTGTGCTATGTCAATGTGAAACATTTTTCTGTAATGCGGAAGGGCAACGTGGACATCGGCCCCCAAATCATACAGCTCGGAAACCAGTGAGGCTGAAACATCTGCCATACCACCGGCTTTTGCTGATAAAACGTTTGCCATGTTTCCCATACCTCTTGGCAGGTAGGTAATTTCCGGCGTAATTATCAGAATAACCGGATTTTTGTGTCTGTTTCTTATCATTTTAGGAGATCATAATTTAATATGTTATATTTCTGCCCATGTAATCAGTCCCGGGATTGAATCTTTCCATTTTTTGTCTTTAGGAACAACACGAACAGTGAAGCCATACCTGCCTGAATATTCACAATTTATTACAGCAGAATACTGAATGTTTCCATTCTCGTCTTTTTTATCAATATTCATTTTTATTATCTCCGGATGTTCAATAAAATTTAGTGATCCAAGGGGGCCGTAAAAAACTTCAGCTTCAATCAACTCCGGATCGATATCATCAGCATAAACAATCGAAGTCACGGTGAATTTTTCGTCCACGCGCAGAGCGCTTAAGTCTTTA
This sequence comes from uncultured Bacteroidales bacterium, assembly GCA_964345495.1. Classification (GTDB taxonomy): domain Bacteria; phylum Bacteroidota; class Bacteroidia; order Bacteroidales; family UBA12077; genus JAGXLC01. The sequence goes on from CAYFRV010000249.1 coordinate 1,761, forward strand.
TCTGTCGTAAGTTCTTCAATGGAAATTTTTTGCCAGTTGTTTTTTAATGTTAGAAAATCTTTAGTGATCTGTTTACATTTTTCAAAATTGTTTTCAGACAGGGTTTCATAATCTTTGTAGGCCGGAATGTAAGTGTAGTCCCTGTATTCCGTCAGCATTCTGTAACTGGAGAAATAGGAGAGTGTTGTTTTCAGCGATTCTTTCATCATTGTAATCCAAACTTCAGGAACCTGTCCTTTTTTTCTGTCATAATACAAAGGAATGATTTCATCTTCAAGAATGTGGTATAGGTGTTTAGCTTCCTTATAATCCTGGTATTCCGTATCCGAATAAGTTTCTCCATGACCAATTGCCCAACCATTTTCGCCATTATATGCTTCATCCCACCATCCATCGAGGATGCTGCAGTTTAGCGCCCCATTTAACGCGGCTTTCATTCCTGAAGTTCCGCTGGCTTCTCTGGGGCGTCTTGGAGTGTTCAGCCATACATCCACACCCTGAACTAATCTTTCGGCAATAAACATATCGTAATCTTCGACAAATACAATTCTTTTGCTTAAAGCCTCATCTTTGGTAAGGCTGTAAATCTCTTCGATTAGCTCTTTTCCGAGGTCATCCTGGGGATGTGCTTTTCCTGCGAATATAAATTGTACGGGAAATTCTTCATTGGTGATTAGTTTTTTGAAACGTTCTAAGTCTTGTAACAGTAGTGTTGCTCGTTTGTATGAAGCAAAACGTCTTGCAAAACCAATAGTCAGGGTGTCATTTTCAAGGATTTCCTCTGCACGCTCTATTTCTTGTCTTGGAGCGCCTTTTGCTTTAAGGGCGTTAACCTGACGTTTCCTGATTGTAGCTATTAGTCTGGAACGTGATGTAAGATGTGCATGCCAGAGTTCTTCAGGCAGTAATGTGTCTATGCTCTTTAATTCATTTTCTGAAATATGGCTTTTATCCCAGCCACTGCCAATGTATCGTTCCATGAGCCTGGCAATTTCTTCGGAAGCCCATGTTGACAGGTGAACTCCATTGGTAATATGTCTAATCGGTATTTCATCCTTTGAATGATCTGGCCATAATTGCTGCCACATTTCTCTGGATACTTTGCCATGTAGCTTACTGACCCCATTTGAATAAGCGGCTGTTTTGAACCCCAGGATTGTCATAGAAAATTCCGTTTCACTGTCTGTTCTTTTTTCGGGGGCGGGTAGTTGGGCCAGGGAGAAAATTTCTTCAGGAGTGATGGCGTAATCTTCCATAATAGGCTCCAGATGTTTTTTTAGCATATTTAGCTTAAAGGATTCATGTCCTGCAGGAACCGGCGTGTGTGTAGTAAATATTTTAGTTCGTGATGTAATTTCCAGCGCCTCGTCAAAAGTCAGGTTATGATTTTGTATGAACTGGTTCAATCTTGCTATATTCAAAAATGCTGCATGGCCTTCGTTAATATGACAAGCTTTGGGTTTATACCCCATTTTTGTTATGGCCTCTAATCCTCCAATGCCTAAAAGTAATTCCTGTCGCAGCCTGTTAGTTCTGTCACCTCCATATAATTGTGAAGTGATGTCTCTATATTCGGGAGGATTTTCAGGAACATTAGTGTCGATAAGGTACAGCTTGGTTCTGCCTACTTTTACCAGCCAAATAATGGCTTTTGCTTTTCCTTCCGGAAAACTTAATTCAATGTCTAGTTCGTTTCCTTCTTTATCTTTTGCCCTTCGCATAGGCATATATTCCAGTTTGTTAGGTGGGAATTCTTCTTCCTGTAAACCATCATTGTTAAGATGCTGACGAAAATATCCTTCCCTGTAAAAAAGTCCAATGCCTATTAAGTCCATATTAAGGTCAGATGCAGTTTTTAGGTGATCACCTGCTAAAATGCCCAGTCCTCCGGAATATATCCTAAGGCTTTCGTGTAGTCCATATTCCAGGGAAAAATAGGCGATGCATTCACCAGCTGTAGCTTTATCCGTATCGTTCCAAATTTCTTCTTTAAATTCCTCCTTTATTTCGGCAAGTTGATTTAAAAATCCTTCGTCTTCGGCTAATTCTTCCAGTCTTTCCTGTGAAATCAGCGATAGTAGGGCAATTGGATTTCTTTCGCAATCGTACCATAGAGGCGGATCGATTCTTCTAAACAGGTTTTTGGCATTTGCTTTCCATGTCCACCATAAATTCCGTGAAAGCGTTTCTAAAAATTGTATATTTTCGGGAATTTTCGGGGAAACGTTGAAAAACTGTAATTTATTCATTTTTAGTTTGTTTTAGATGTAATATTCTTTTGTAAGTTACATGATTTAATTGATAAAATGATATCGTCATAATTTAAAGGTGCATTTTATTATTCATTGTCTTCTTTACACAACTGGATAAGGGTTATCATCTTTTCATAAAATAAAAAATAAACTGCCGGAAGCATAGCATTTTTTCCTCATGGCATTTTTGCTTCCGGCTGGAATAATCTGAATCTTGCAGAAATAATTGTAAAGGATTTTTAGGTTTTTAAAACGCTGTTTAGTGAACCAAGAGCGTTGGGTACCCATTCATCGCAATTGGGATCAACGCTCCATTTACCATTGATGACAAACTTGTATTCATATTGTTTCTGTCGGTCTAATAACATTGTTCCTTTAAATACTCCGTCATTGTTTTTGTTTGTCAGCTTTTTTTGGGGTTTCCAGTTGTTAAAATCTCCGGCAACGTAAACTTCGCTGCCCGGTTCGGCTTTCACTTGAAAAGTCACTCTTTTTTTTGTTGTTGTTGCTGTTTTGGTCATTT
>CAYFRV010000250.1:0-4528 GCA_964345495.1 uncultured Bacteroidales bacterium
GGTGGCAAAGCATAACCCTATGAAGGCAAAATTCCTCTTCATTAAACTCTGAAATAGCGAAACCTATTTAATAATAAAAAGTAAAGAGAAAAACTGTCAGTGTTCAAATGAAGAAAAAATGCCGCTAATTGTTGTTAGCGGCATTTTAACTTATAATTATAGTTACATGTTATCTATTTGTTCTTATCTGCAAAATCCTTACCTGCCCTTAATGCCTGAATGTTAACATCAACAACCTTATCACCTTTTTTGGAGAAAATTTTACGTATTCCCTCTTCGAAACTTTCCGCAGAAATACTGAAAAATGGCAGAGCGGCACCTAACATTACAATATTTGAAGATCTTTTTGAACCAATTTCACCTGCAATTTTATCGGCATCAATTGCAATGTGATTCTTATATTTTTTTATCTCTTTCATAATCTCTTCTTCCGCAGGGTAATCAGGAATGTTCTTGTACGGAGTTACGTTTGTAACCAACCACCCGTCCTGAGAAAGAAAAGGAAGATATCTTAAAGATTCCATCGGTTCTACGGATAAAATTATATCAGCTGAGCCTTTAGGAATCAAATCAGATAAAATCTCTTTTTCTGATATACGCATATGTGACTGAACAGCTCCTCCACGCTGACTCATTCCGTGAACCTCTGCCTGTTTAAGGTATAGATCATTTTCAAGGGCAGCCATTCCAATTGTTGCTGCAATTGACAAGATTCCTTGTCCGCCTACACCGGCTAAAACTATATCTGTTTTCATATACAATTATATTTTTAATTTTTTATAATCAATTTGTTATTTCAGGCCTAATTGTTTTAATCGTTCAGCCAGATTCTTATCCTTCATTGTCTGAACACATTGCCTTCTTGGTATAATCACGGAGACACCATCATACTCCAACTCTTCCTTTATGATCTCAGTCATTTCATCTATGTTCTTTTTTGTTGGCCTGAATATTCTTATATGATCTTTCTCTACGCCAATTCCGGCACAAATATCTTCCAGCTTACCTAATGCATGGGAATCTTGTCCCCCGGTCATCGCAGTAGTGAAATTATCAGAAATGATAATCGTTACCGGAGTTTTTTCCATTACACAATCCAGCAGACCCGTAATACCTGAGTGAGTAAAGGTTGAATCCCCAATTACAGATACTGCAGGCACGAGTCCGGCATCGGCTGCGCCTTTAGCCATAGTGATGGAAGCACCCATATCTACACAGGAGTTTATCGCCTCATAAGGAGGTAATGCACCAAGCGTATAGCATCCAATATCAGAAAAAACTCTGCCTTCGCCATATTTTTCCAGTGCTTTATTGAGTGCAGTATAGGCATCAATATGGCCACAACCCTGGCACATTGATGGCGGCCGGTTTTTAATAAGGTCAGGAACAGGTTCGCCTTCTTGCCCGTCTAAACCAAATGCTTCTGCTACAGAATTTGGAGTTAATTCTCCTGCTCTGGGCAGAAAGCCATCATACTTTCCTTTTATGCGAGTACCTTTATCCTGAAAACCTCTTAATTTATCCTCTACAAATGGATAGCCTTCCTCTATAACCAGGACTTCATCACACTCATCTAACAGTTTATCCATTTGCTTACGAGGTAGCGGGTATTGACTTATCTTAAGGAGTGGATGATTTAATTTACGATCCTGAAAGTTTTCCATAAGATAATTGTAAGCAATTCCACAGGCTACAATCCCCAGGGTTTTATCGCTGCCATCAATGTATTTATTGTAATTTGAATTTTCAGCTTCAGTTTCCATATTAACCTGGTTAGAAAGCAATCCATTATAATTTTGTCTTGCAATTGCAGGTAACAATACAAACTGTCTCAGATTTTGAGGAATTGCACCTTTATTTTGAGCGGTTTTTTCCAGGGTATGTACACCCGATCTTGAATGGGCCAATCTAGTAGTAATTCTTAATAAAACAGGAGATTTCAGTTTTTCGGATAATTCAAATCCATGATATGCCATTTCATAAGCTTCCTGTTGATTTGCAGGCTCAAATATAGGAATCATGGCAAAATCTCCATAAAATCGGGAGTCTTGCTCATTCTGTGATGAATGCATAGAAGGGTCATCGGCCACAACAACAATCATTCCGCCATTTGTTCCTGTTATTGCAGAGTTAACAAATGGGTCGGCAGCAACATTCAACCCAACATGCTTCATGCAGACCATTGAACGCTTACCGGCATAGGACATACCGAGAGCAGCTTCCATGGCAGTTTTTTCATTAGCCGACCATTGGCTATGGATGTTATTTTCTTTTGCAAATTTCGAAGCCTGAACATATTCCGTAATTTCTGTCGATGGAGTGCCTGGATATGCATAAATACCTGACATACCACCATCCATGGCTCCTTGTGCTATAGCTTCGTCACCTAATAATAGTAATTTATTCATTGTAAATTATTTTTTAGTTATCGTCTTTAATTGGGAAATTTGAAATTAAAATTCTGAATGAAAAGATTAGAGGCAGAAAAAGGTATTATAAACCTCCGAAAAGTTTTAAATAACCCACCAGTATGGCAGTTACGTACAAAAACAAAACATGTTTTACTATCACAATATCAATGTTTTATAAATTGTCAACACTCACAAAAGTAAGACTATTTTTGTGATTTACATAAGAAGAAAAAGTGATTTTATAACACATTTTGATTTTTTAGTTAATTGAGTTGATTGAGTTAATTGGGTTGATTAAGTTGATTAAGATCGGGGTAGCTTATTCAAGCTTTCAAAGAAAAGAGAAAACATAAAAAAAGCGCCAACATTTTAATGCCAGCGCTTTGATGCGGAGGAAGAGGGATTCGAACCCCCGGACCCGTGAGGGTCAACGGTTTTCAAGACCGCCGCGTTCGACCACTCCGCCATTCCTCCGCTTGCAAAACTAAAACAATTGTTTCTTTCACCAAAGAAAAAAATAAAAAAAATAAAAAAATCTTAAATATGGTAATAAGGTTGGGGAATTGGTCGAATTATTGCCTATCTACTGAGGTTTGAAAAATCTTAAATTAGGTTTCTGGAATGCATCTTATTCGGTTTTTTCAAAAATTATACCCTCACACCCATAACTAACACATCATCAATCTGCTCATACTCACCTTTCCATTTATCAAAATAATCGGCAACTTCAGCTTTTTGTTTTAACAGATCCGATCTGTTTATATGAACAATGAGCTCCTTAAATTTCTGACGCGTCATCTTTTTACCTGTTTCTGAACTAATTTGGTCTGCATAGCCATCTGTGAATAAATAAAAAACATCATCTTTTTGAAGTTGGATTTGATGGCTCTTATACGATTCATCCAATTTGCTTCTGATGCTTATAGACATACGCGTTCCTTTATATTCACTTAACTTGTCATCTCTGACAAGATAAAGCGGATTATAAGCTCCGGAAAAATTCAGCATATTCGTATCCTTATCCCATATACAGAGTGAAATATCCATGCCGTCATGGTTTTCCGGAGAATTATTCTTTTGGTGCAAAGATTGAATCATACGGGTACGAAGCACATTTAATATCTCTCCTGCATCAAAATCCCTCCTATTATCAACAATATCATTTATAAGAAACATCCCCAGCAAACTCATAAATGCCCCGGGAACGCCATGACCCGTACAATCCACTGCAGCCATTATAACTTTATTACCTTTCTGGTTGACATAATAAAAATCGCCACTTACAATATCTTTTGCTCTGAAGAAAATAAAATAATCATCCAAAATTTTAGATATCATATAATCTTCTGGCAACACCGCCGATTGAATGCTTTTGGCATATTGAATACTTGATGTTATCTCATCATTTTTTATCGCAATCTGATTTTTCTGGGAATTCGCAATATCCCTTTGTCTTTGGAGCTCATCTCTCTGACTTTTTATTTCTTCATTTTGCTGTTTTAGCTCAACATTCTTGGATTCAATCTCTTCTTTTTGTTGCTCCAACACCTTATTTGCATTACGCTTTTGCTTAAGATTCAGATAAATTATAATACTACCAATTAGTAAAATAACAGCTCCGCCAAAATAGGCATATTTTTGTGTTTTTTGTTTTTTTATGACTGCTTGCTGCTTTTCCAATTCTAAATTTTGCTTTTCCAGTTCCTGTTGCTTCTTTTTAACCTGGTATTTCATCTCTAGCTCTTCAATCTGCTTATGTTTCTCTTTATTGAACAGCTTATCTTCTATTTGTTTGAATGATTTATAGTGTTCTAATGCTTTCGCGTGTTGTTTGAGATCTTCATAAGCCTGAGATAATATTTTGTGGGAATTTTTTGACTGAAGCGGAGTATTCATTGCATCAGACATATCCAGGCTCCTTCTGACTAGTTCAATCGTTTCCCGGGGATTGCCTTTTTTTAAATATAGTCTTCCAAGAAAATTGAGATCCTCGCATATTCCCTGTTTAAAGTCTATTTCATAATCAATCTTTAAAGCTTGATTTATTTTATTCATTGCTGAATCCAATTTCCCCAGCTTCAGAAAGGTCACTGCCTGATTTGAATAAACAGCAGAAA
>CAYFRV010000251.1:0-2176 GCA_964345495.1 uncultured Bacteroidales bacterium
CCTACAACAGAAACATTGTCAGGACCATAAGTCATTTGCTCATCACCAGCTACCTCTATAATGTTAAATCCACCAGAACCTTTAACAGTAATATAAGCTTCATAAAGCGTTGAACGCTCTTCTTGTATTACTTCGTTCTTTGTTACTTCCATTCTGGCATTATCATTAAAATCTGTGAATGAAGTAGCATCTCCCTGGATATAGAAACCATCCAGAACGATTTCATCGTCTCCACCATTACCATTATCATCATCGTCTTCGCATGCAATAAGGCCAAAGGCCAAAAATGCGACCATTACAAGCCATGCCGGCTTTAAAATTGATTTAAAATTTAAATTTAACGTTTTCATAATTGTACTCATTTTTAGATTAAAAAATTCATTTTAGGTTACTACAGTTTATTGTGATTCTTCTAAATTTTATTGTGGTTCTTCCAATAAATTTGGATTTGCATCTGTTGCCCATTTTGGTATTGGGAACGTTTTCACAGACGGATCATCGGTCACATCTTTCTCCCACCATTCTTCAGTGAATTTTCCAAAACGGATTAAATCCTGTCTCCTATGTCCTTCAACGTATAATTCGCGACCTCTCTCTGCTAATAATTCATCCAGTGTAATGTTATCTATTGTTGGAACATCTGCCCGCTCACGGATAGGATCTACCCACTGGTCTCCATCATTACCCTGACGAATTTCTGCTTCAGCCTTCATCAGATAGAAATCAGTCAATCTGAAAAGGGGTAAATCGTTACTTAGATTTTCCTTCGCTCCTGTTTTTACTTCATATTTCCCAATTCGTGCACCTGAGGTACGTACTTCATAAAGACTGTAATCAGAAGTTGTCATATATAAAGCTGGTAAATGTGGGTCAATATCTAAAGGCTCATTCGTTTCCTCATCTACGATTTGGTCTCCACTGGAAGCATATTGAGGACCATAAATATGATATTTCTCTTTTCTCACATCATTATCTGAATAAGTATCAAAATGTGTTGGTACCACAGCAAATCCATTCCAAGGACCTACAGACATATCATACTTCAAATTATGCTGATAATGCAATGTACGCATGTGTAATCGGAAACCCTGAAAATTATCTTCATCATAAGGTATTGAAAAAATAATTTCTGAAGAATTTTCATTATTTGTTGCAAATGGACCAGAAACATTACCTGCAAGACTGTAAGGGCCATTTATAACGCTATCGCAATAAGCGGAAGCTTTTTCCCACTGGGCAGTCCCCGTATACACTTCTGCATTTAAATAAAGCTTAGCCAGAAGTGCATAGCCCATATAACGTGTTGCCATATACTTACTATCTGTCTTCTTCAGGGCTGGTAAGTTTTCTTCAACAGTTGTAACCAGACTATCAAATATGGCTTCTCTTTTAATCTTGTATGGTTTATCTGGTGCATCTTCTGCGGTGGTCAAATAGGGGGCATCTCCATAATTGTCAATAAGGAGGTAATAATAAAAGGAACGCATCACCTCTACTTCTTTCATTTTTGCCTTAACGGTTTCGTCCTGAGGCAATTTTCTCATCATGTCCAAAGTTTGATTGGCAGTAGTTATTCCATTCCAAAAAACCTCCCACATCCGATTCACTCCTTCATGGTCATTCGACCAATCATGCTGATGCATCTCTCTCCACTTACCGCCATCATCCCAGTGATCGCCTCGTGTTGGACCAGCAAGTTCATCCGAAGAGAGTTCCTGTGCAAGAAACCACCATCCCTGGTCGTCAGCAAAAGGTTTTAATTGAGAATAAACTTCCGTAGCTAGATTTGCCACCTGAGCTTCATTTTCCGGATATTGATCATCCGGAATTTTTTCATAAACTTCTTCATCAAGTTCTGTACAAGCAGAACTTATAAACATTATCAGGGTTAATATGTAAATTAAATTTTTCATAATTGATATGATATTTTATGCATTATATTCCTAAACCTCAAAATTCTAAATATGTTCAATAATTAAAACATTGCATTAATTCCAAACGTGATTGTCCTGGTTTTTGGATAAACATTATACTGGTCTACTCCATAAGACAATCCCTCAATACGGGGCTCAGGATCAACACCTGAATAGCCGGTAATTGTGAATAAATTATTAGAAGAAACATAAACTTTCAACTTCTGAATAAAATTGTATCTCTCCAGTTTAAAATTATATCC
>CAYFRV010000251.1:2276-4524 GCA_964345495.1 uncultured Bacteroidales bacterium
ATTCCTGTAATATAAGCCTCTGATCCAACCATTCCGGGACCTGAAACATAACCTTCTTTTCTTACAGCTCCCTCTTCATCAAAATATTCTCCAAGATCTAATAGTTCTGACTGATTATGTGCAACATTCAACCTTGTTTTCCATTGCAGGTTAGAATTATCTATAACATAAGATTGAAGGAATAATTCAACTCCCTGGTTCATTAATTCACCTGAGTTTGCAAAAGTTCTGTTTGCCAGGTTTGGTGGCACCGGAACAAAATACTCACCAAGTAAATCATCGGTATATTTTCTATAAACTTCTAAACTACCACTGATTTTTCTATCAAAAACAGCAAAGTCAATCCCTGCATTAATTTCTGTGGTTTCTTCCCATTTCAAATCCGGATTAGCATTCCACGCCGGCCCAAAACTAATCACCTCCTGTCCTGTTTCCGGGTTGATAGCTTTTCCACTAGGCTCAAAAAGCACCTTACTTCTATATTCTCCTATTTCCTGATTACCTGAAACACCATAACTTGAACGCAACTTAAATTGGTCTAACCATTCAATGCCTTCCATAAATGTCTCTTTATGCATATCCCAACCTATCGCTGCTGTTGGGAACCATCCCCATTTATTATTTTCGCCAAATCTGGATGAACCATCTCTTCTTAAAGATGCTGAGAAAAAGTATTTTGAGTCATAATTATATTGCACACGTCCAAAAAAACCAATCAGCCGCCACATATATTTCCATGAATCAACATCACCATACTTAACATCATTAAAAGCCCTGAAATTATCAGCACCAATAAAAGGAGACTGTGGATCTTCTGCCTGAGCAAAGAATCCCTCTGTAACAGATTCCTGCCAGGAATAACCAAGGAGTGCATTCAGGTTATGTTTCTGTGCAAAAGTCCTCTCATAATTTCCTGTAATCTCCATCAACTTTTGAGAGTCATCTTCATATAATCTTTTTCCATATCCATTAAAGGCAGAAGCGTATAAACTTTTTGGACGGTAAATATAGTTATCATGGTCATCTCGTGTATAACCAATATTTAAACTAGCTGTTAATGCATCTGTGATATCAAAATCTGTTTTTAATCTTCCAAAAAATCGTTTAGCATCTCTTGTATTGTCAACTTCATTAATAACCTCTAACGGATTTTCATAGTTAAATTCTCGCTGGGTTTTATCATAATCTCCCTCTTCATTATAAACCGGATCCGTAGGATTTCTAATATAAGCCTGGTAGAGGATATTGTCTCTATTCCAGCCATTATAATTTTCATAGTCATTTTGTTCAAATGTGCCGGAAATGGTACCTGCTATTGTTAACCGATCATTTAATCCATTATGAGAAAGGTTAATCTTTCCAATGGTTCTTTCTTTAGAAGTTCCTTTCATTACACCAGTCCAATCTGCCTGTGTAACAGAAGCATAATAAGTGCTTTTATCGGTTCCCCCGGAAAAGCTTAAATTATAATTTTGATTTATGCCTGTTCTGAATATCTCGTCTTGCCAATTTGTATTTGCGCCGCCATCAGTGAAATTTTCGCCTTCCACGAAGCCTTCTCTATCAGCAAAACTTCTGTACTCACTTGCAGTTAACAAATCCATACGATTTGCCACCTGATCGGCCGATACTTTCATATTTAATTCAACTTTCATATCTCCTTCTTTGCCCTCTTTTGTGTTTATCAGAACCACACCATTAGAGCCTCGCGATCCATAAATAGCAGTAGATGCAGCGTCTTTTAACACATTAAAGCTTTCTATATCCTGCTGAGCAATTGTTGTTGGATCTACTCCAGGGACTCCATCAACTACATAAAGAGGTTGAGTTTCTGAATCAAATCCAGAAGATCCACGAATTTGGACAGAAAAACCTTCATTAGGGTCTCCTCCGCTCTTTGAAATTAACACTCCTGCACTTCTTCCCTGCAAAGACTGAATTGGATCTGTAAGATTCCCTCCTGAAAGCTCCTCTGAAGAAACCTGAGACACAGCACCAGTTTTATCACTTTTCTTCTGTACCCCGTATCCAATAACAATCACTTCCTCTAACTCTTCTGCCTTTTTTGACAGCTCAACATTTATCTGACTTCTTCCTTCCACAGGAATTTCTTGTGTCTGATAGCCTACAAAAGAAAACTCTAAAGTAGCGCCTGCTTCATTTAATTGAATTGCATACTCACCATCCATGTTTGTGGTGGTTCCGTTGTTCGTACCCTTTTCAAGGATAGTTACTCCGGGCAATGGCT
>CAYFRV010000252.1:0-4493 GCA_964345495.1 uncultured Bacteroidales bacterium
GGATACTCAATGTGCTCAATTTTATGTACCCTTTCTGCTAAGGTTTCAGGAGTGTCATTGGCATATACAGGACATTTAGCCTGATGAATGATGTCCCCGTCATCATAATATTCATTCACGTAGTGAATTGTAATGCCTGACACAGGCTCCCTGTTTTCAAGTACTTTTTCATGTACGCGCTTGCCATACATTCCTTTGCCACCATATTCCGGTAAAAGGGCGGGATGAATATTAATGATTTTATTCGGAAAAGCCTGAACAATATGCGGTGGAACCAATAATAAAAAACCAGCCAAAACAATTAGGTCTATCTGTTTGTCAAACAATAAATTTTTAACATTTTCGCTTTCGTAAAGTTCTTTTTTTGTGAAAATAATAGATTGTATATGATGTTTTTTTGCACGTTCAAGAACATAAGCATCCGGTTTATTTGAAAGGATAAGTTCAACTTTAATACGATTATGATTTTTAAAGTATTTTATTATTGACTCAGCATTTGTTCCTGAACCCGATGCAAAAATTGCAATCTTTTTCATAGTACTTTTTTTGCAAAAATATTAGAAATAATAATATTTGCGTAGTGAAATCACTTAAGAATAGCAAAAAAAGATGTTTTATAATTGAAAAAGGTTATTTTTGAACCTTAGGAAAAAATATTATAATGAATTGCTCAATACAGAACGACCTGATTTTCACAAAAAAAATTATTTTTGCTAAAAAAAAATGAGATTTTTTTTTGTTATATGAAAGGGAATTCTATTTCTTTGCAATGTTAAATTTAAAAATTATTAACTAAAACTTTAAAGTTATGGCAGATACCGCATCAAGAGTAAAATCAATCATCGTTGATAAGTTAGGCGTCGAAGAAAACGAAGTAACAAATGACGCAAGCTTTACTAATGATTTAGGTGCTGATTCACTAGACACAGTGGAATTGATCATGGAATTTGAAAAAGAATTCAACATTTCAATACCTGATGATCAAGCGGAAAATATTGGCACCGTTGGAGAGGCAGTTAAGTATATTGAGGAAAATGCATAATAACGATGCACAATTATAAACTAAACTTGTTTTAAATTTTTATTTATTATGGGATCTAGACGCGTTGTTGTAACGGGCATTGGTGCTCTAACGCCAATTGGCAATAATCTTGAAGAATATTGCAAAGGCTTAATGGAAGGAGTAAGTGGTTCAGATTGGATTACACATTTTGACGCCTCAAAATTTAAAACAAGATTCGCTTGTGAGGTAAAAAATTACAACCCCAAAGAGCACTTTGACCGAAAAGAGATCCGAAAACTTGACCTCTATGCTCAATATGCACTGATTTCTGTTAAAGAAGCAATGGAAGATTGTAATATTGATCTTGAAAGCATTGACAAAAACAGAGCCGGTGTTATTTGGGGCTCAGGAATAGGAGGAATTAATTCATTCCTGGAGGAAGTTAAGGGGTTTGCTCAGGGTGACGGAACACCTAGATTCAACCCGTTTTTTATCCCCAAAATGATCTCTGACATTGCGGCTGGCCACATATCAATGAAATATGGCCTTACCGGGCCTAACTTCAGTACTGTTTCTGCATGTGCTTCAGCATCCAATGCAATTATTGATGCCTTAAATTATATCCGCCTCGGTAAAGCGGAAATGTTTGTAACAGGTGGGTCTGAAGCAGCAATTAACGAAGCCGGAATGGGTGGTTTCAACGCCATGCAAGCTATTTCAAGAAATAATGAGGAATACAAAACAGCGTCCCGCCCATACGACAAAAACCGTGATGGATTTGTCATGGGAGAAGGTGCCGGTGCATTAATTCTTGAAGAATATGAACATGCAAAAAAACGTGGTGCAAAAATCTATGGTGAAATAATTGGCGGAGGAATGTCTGCTGACGCTCACCATCTGACAGCTCCTCATCCTGAAGGAAAAGGGGCGCGACACGTAATGATTAATGCACTAAGCGATGCTGATATAAAACCTGAACAAGTGGATTATATTAACGCTCACGGAACAGCCACTCCTGTTGGTGACGGAGCTGAAATTAAAGGCATTAAAGAAGTATTTGGTGACCATGCGTATAAAATGAATATCAGCTCAACAAAATCCATGACAGGCCATCTTCTAGGTGCTGCAGGCGCTGTAGAGCTAATTGCAGCAATTTGTGCTATTAATAAAAGCTTTATTCCGCCAACAATTAACCATCAGACCGAAGATCCGGATTTGGATAACGATATCAACTATACATTTCATGAAGCACAGGAGCGAAATGTTGATATCGCGATTAGTAATACTTTCGGTTTTGGCGGACATAACGCTTCTGTAGTAGTGAAAAAAATAGAAAAGTAATTGAAAATAAGAATACTACCTTTTAATCGTTTTTCACCAAACAGGAAAGTATATACTGCAATTCTGCATGTTTTGAAATACAGGCCTAAAAATTTAGGCCTGTTCAAACTTGCACTCACCCACAAATCTGCATCTTACAAAATTTACAATCAACATTCGAGTAATAATGAAAGACTCGAATTTTTAGGCGATTCTGTATTAAATACCATCGTTGCAGAATGGCTGTATCAAAACTATCCGGAAAGCGATGAGGGCTTTTTGACCCACATGCGCTCCAAAATCGTGAGTAGAGATAATTTAAATTATATAGCATCTGAGATAGGTTTAAATAAACTCGTATTCAACGAACTGGATCAGCTTCCATGTAAAAATGTAATGGGAAATGCACTGGAAGCAGTTATTGGAGCTATATTTTTAGATTCCGGCTATGATAAAACAAAAAAGCATTTGCACAAATTCCTTTTTGTTCCATTCATAAATTTAAGTTATTTTGAACAACTGATCATTGATTATAAAAGCAAACTGATTGAATGGAGTCAAAAAAATGAAATGGAAGTGGTTTTCGAGGAAGAAGAACATATTCAGAAAAGAACAAAAAAACCGCTCTTTCATTCTGAAGTAAAAATATCTGATAAAGTGTTAGGCACTGGTAAAGGAAATTCAAAAAAGGAAGCACAACAAGAAGCTGCAAAACAGGCTTTTGACCTTTATGTTGAAACCTAAGCGTACCTACCTTTTTTCTTTTTTACATAATTTTAATGTATTATGGCAAGAAAAGTTCACAAGTTAAAAGGATTTCAACCGGAAAGTTTCAGAGTTATTTGTATTGCCTCCCATCAAAATCATTATCGCTTATCATGGGCTTTAAACAAAGTACTGAATGTTCAGTTTCAAAAGGCTGCAGACCTCATAATCAAACTCAACAAAACCAATGTTGAACAGCATTTTTCCAAATATTATTTTCAGGATAATACGCTTTCGCTTACATATCATTTGATTTCCAATAAATGTGAACAAGGTTATTTATTGAAAGAATTACCCAATATAGATTTTTTCCTGAAAA
Source organism: uncultured Bacteroidales bacterium (assembly GCA_964345495.1). GTDB lineage: Bacteria > Bacteroidota > Bacteroidia > Bacteroidales > UBA12077 > JAGXLC01. Next base: position 3,408 of record CAYFRV010000252.1, read on the forward strand.
TTGAAGGTGATATTGAAGGTGATTTTCTCCGGAATTTGATAGATAAAATTAAGGGATTGGATATTGTTATAACAGCTTTTGAACTTCAACCGATAAAAAATGTTCAATCACAAAAATTAACTTTTTAATTATGCATATAAATTTTGAACTATTAAAGCAAATAAGCGAAACTCCCGGCGCCCCCGGATACGAGAAACCCATAAGAAATCTGATTATTGATCAGGTTCGTAATCTCGTAGATAAAGTTGACGTGGATAACATGGGAAATATCATTGCTTTTAAGAAGGGTAAAGGCGATAAAAAAGTGATGTTGGCTGCGCACATGGATGAAATCGGCTTTATTGTTAATCATATTGATGAAAATGGATTTGTTCGATTTATTCCATTAGGTGGATTTGATCCAAAAACATTGACTTCTCAAAGGGTTATCGTTCATGGGAAAAAAGATTTGATTGGTGTTATGGGTTCCAAGCCTGTTCATGTAATGACAGATGAGGAAAAAAAGCGGGCACCGAAAACAGAGGATTATTTCATTGACCTTGGCATGAAGAAAGAAGAAGTTGAGAAATATGTGGAGATTGGAAATCCGGTTACCAGAGAACGGGAACTGATCGAAATGGGCGATTGCGTGAATGGAAAGTCATTGGACAATCGAATATCTGTTTTTGTGCTTATTGAAGTCTTAAAAGCGTTACAGTCCACACCTCACCCTTATGATATTTATGCTGTATTTACCGTACAGGAGGAAGTTGGAATAAGAGGGGCGCAAGTAGCTACTCAAAACATAGAACCCGATTTCGGCTTTGCAATTGATACAACCATTGCTTTTGATGTTCCGGGTTCGCAGGCTCACGAACAGGTCACAAAACTTGGCGAAGGAACTGCTGTTAAAATTCTTGACTCCACCGCTATTGCTGATTACAGAATGGTTGAGTTTATCAAAAAAGTAGCCAATGATAAACAAATCAAATGGCAACCCGAACTTCTTGCAAAAGGCGGAACGGATACTGCCATGGTACAAAGAATGACAAAATCAGGATCCATTGCAGGTGCGGTTTCTATACCTACACGACATATCCACCAGGT
>CAYFRV010000253.1:0-4488 GCA_964345495.1 uncultured Bacteroidales bacterium
GCGTTCATTGCGCATTTTATTGCGCCCCTTGCGGTTATTTTCGGTGGTCATTCAGTTTTTAAATTATTGAATTGTTTAATTGTTTAGGAGTTTATTTGTTTCAACGGCTACTGTTTCTTTGTGCCAACAGCTTACTTATTAAAAAATTGATGGCAATTTATAAATTCACCTCTAGTTCTGAATTTGCCTTTTTAGTAGTTCCCGGAAATGATTTCAGTTATTTTGTGTATTCGTTTCTCCAGGTTTTGATTGTTAGGTTCTAACGGAGGGTGGTAATCCCAGACTTTATGTATATCTCTGTCTATTCGGATGTTGTCTTGATTTATGCTATAAAAATATTTTTTTTTCATTAGCCAGCGGGCCAGGTATTCCTGTTCTGTTTGTCCGGGAGTCGGAACAAGGATGGCCTGTTTCTGAAGTCGGATTAAATCCATTATAGAGGAGTAACCAGCACGGCATAAAACCAATTTTGATGAATTTATGGTTCGTTCAAGCGTTTTCGTGTCCATGTAGGAACAAATTTCAAAAGAAGACGGCTTTAGTTCTAATGGCCGGAATGTACCTCTTATCAACAAAATGTTTAAATTGGAATTATTTAACTGTTGAAATAGTTTTTTTTCTAGTATGCTTCTTTGAGGTTCAGGCCCCGATAATATAATCAGTAAGTCGTATTTCTTTCCTGGTGTATCCTTGGCAGAGCCTATTTTAAATCTTGATAGTAAACCAATTTCATGCGTTTTATTTTCGTTTTTTGTCGTATCCGACAGAGCGCCGGATATATTTAAACGTGTCTTTTCATCCGGCAGCCATACTTCATCATATTTTTCAATCAATTTATGTTGAAAAAAATGAAATAGCGCACCAACTGCTTTAATAGATTTTGGGAATATGACATTTAACTGATGAGAAATAAAAACATTGTGGGCTTTTTTATTCCTTACTGTGTACCTGTTATCAGAAATGACCAGGTCGAAACGATGTTTTTTCACGTAGCGATTAATCAGAAAGTGTTCCCGGATCAGTGAGAAGAGAAGAAAGGGAAGTTGAATCAGAATGGCAAAGATTTGAGTGTTGGTTTGTGAATATTTCACCTTATAGTTAGGCAGATGAATATGATTCAATTTCGGAAATTCCTTTTTTAATAATTCTGCTGAACTGCCCGAACTGCCTAGCCATACTTCATGCCCCAGATCAACACAATTTTTGATGATCGGTATTGTCCGGGTGGCGTGACCCCAGCCCCAATCTAACGGACAGATTATTATTTTCATCAACTGCTGATTTGAGTTGCAAAACCTCTTTCTTCAACATGTTTTGCAATATTTTTCAATTCTTTTTCTGAAATTTTTTCGATGTTTTCCGCAGGAGTATCTCTTGCAATTGTATAGATCATTACCTGTTGAGGTTTGATTTTTTCCAGAAGTTCTAGCCATGCATTGACTTCTTTTTGCGTTGTATTATCAAAATGTTGCCCTTTATATTCACCGCGAATAAACATTGTTTGAATGATAACTTTTCCGTTTAATTTGATCAGGCTATCAATTGTTCTTTGAAAATCAAATCCCTCATACGGCTGATTTAATAGCCTTACTGTGGATTCGTATGCTGAATCAATTTTAAGAATATTTTGGTCTATTTGTGCTAATGCATTGTAAATTTTTGGTTTATGGATTAGGGTGGAATTTGAGAGTACTGCTATTTTAGCATTTGGGAAATATTGATTTCTGATGCCTATTGTATCCTGAATAACCAGGTCGAAATCAGGATGCATCGTAGGTTCGCCATTTCCGGCAAAAGTTATGGTATCCAGTGGTTCATCGTTGTCTTTCATATTTTTTAACTTTAACCGCAAACTATCCCGCACTTCTTCTCTTGGATGGAATGATTTAGAAGAAGAATGCGTATCTGTCCAGCCACATTCACAATAGATACAATTAAATGTACATATTTTTCTGTCATTTGGTAATAAGTTGATTCCTAAAGATGCGCCCAGGCGGCGGCTGGATACGGGGCCAAAGATTATTTTATCAAAAAGAAAAGTTGCCATGTCAGAATAAATTCAGTGAGTATAAATATTTCCGCAAAACTAACAATTTAATTATAGGTTTCACCTTGTTATTATTCTAAAATTATATGGTTATCAGTAAAAGCAAAAGGATTAGTCCCCGGAAGTTAAGGATTAAAAAGCAGCCAAGCTATAAAGATTTATATTTTCGTGTTAAACAATTTTGTGATATAGGTGGATTTTTCTACTTAATTAACTCAGTCAACTTAATCCCATTAAAAGAAGGGGGCATTGTTTCTTTAGACTTCTCCTTTTCCTAATCACTAAGCAATACAGGCTAAAGTTACCTCTCCACTTTAACTTTCGAGCCAAGACTTATTTTGTAAGGATTTCCCAATCTTTTTTGTTGTTCTTTTTCTTCTTTCTCTTTTCTTCTTTCTTTTTCCTTTTTTTGTTGTTCTAATTCGTCTTCTGCTTCGGCTTCAATTTGATTAAGGTTTGAGAGAACATCCTGGTAAATTTGATCAAATTCCTTTATGTCTTTTGAGTAGTATACGATAGTTGAATCAAACTGTTCTCTTGAATAGTTATGAGCCGTTAGAATGGCATTATAATAATCGGTTGTATCTTTTTCCAGGAGCGAATTCCTGAGCCTTGGCTGCCTCATTATTCCATCCATAAGGTGGATATCTACAAGAATATCTGTAAAATCATCTTTTGGAATGATATGTTTTTTTTGATCGTTATTGCATCCAATTCCGGCTAAAAGAATTACAACGGAAAAAATGGAAATAAGATGTTTCTTCATATTGAGTAACCTTCTCTTAAAAATTAAATAGATGAAGAATATGTGTTCTTCATCTATTATTTAACGTAATACTTATCCTAAGATTATTTTGCTTTATTTAATGGCATCAAATTTTAATCCAAACATAAATTCTACCGTGCCCCTGGAAAATTGTCTGAGCTCTGATGTTGTGATGTCGTAAGACAATCCAAAATACCATCTGTTTTCATGGTTGTATCCGCCCATTACGGAGACAGCATCACCATATCGATAGGCTAATCCACCCCATACAAGCTGCTGATAGATAAGTCTTGCAGTTAATTCAGGCTGTGGAGATGCAGGAAACATCTGTCTGACTAATAAAGTAGGCCTTAAAATAAAGTCCTTATTAAGAATGAAGTTATAACCACCCATGAGATAAAAGTGCTGCTTTAGTCTATTTGCAGTTGTTGCTTCAGGGTTGTCAGATGTGATGTTTTTCAGTTTATTTCCAAAAAGCTGATGAGCGGATATCCCTGCGAAAAAATAAGTGGAATACACATATATCCCTGCACTTGCATCCGGCGTGAAAGTAGATCTTACGCTATGGTCAATTGAAGGGTCATCGTCCAAAATTGGACTATCTCCAAAAGAGCTTCCGTCAATTTTATATTGCATTCCGCCAACAGATAAGCCACCGGAAATTCTTATGGATGAATTTATAGGAATGTTATAAGCATAAGAGCCCTTGAAAACTAATTTACTTGTAGGACCTGTATAGTCGCCATAGATATAGCCGCCATACCCCATATCCTTTTCTTTGGTTGGCCCATAGAAACTTACACTGTAAGTTTGAGGCGAATTGGGAATTCCAATCCATTGCATCCTTGAAAAAGCCCTTACCTGAAGGTAGCTATGCGTACCGGCCACAGCAGAGTTAATTAAATAATTATTGAAATGATACTGTGAAAACTGTGGCATTTGTTGTCCCTTTGCTGAGAAACTCATCAGTACCATAAACAATCCGCTTAGTATGAATAATTTTTGTGTTTTCATAATGCAGTTCCTTATCGGATTATAGTTACTGTTCCTTTTAATGTTTGTACTCCTGTAACATGTGGATCAATTATATAATAGTATGTGCCGGTTGGCAGGTCTCTTCCGCCTTTTGTTTTGCCGTCCCAAACTTTTATATGATTGCCATAGTCCTGGGAGGTGTCAAAATTACCTTTTTTCCTGAATACTTCACCACCCCAGCGGTTGAAAATAATAACTTCTAACTCATCATATTCAGCACCGTATTTTATTAACCATTCATCATTATTTCCATCTCCATTGGGTGAAAATGCGTCAACAGGTTTTACGTTCGGAATAATATTTACCTGTAAGAAGTCTGTGAATCTACAAGGTAGATCTGTTACCTCAGAGGTGTCTTTAGTTTCTGTTTCTACAGATACTACTGTTTCGTTATACCCTGCTTCCTGAACAGCATTAATATTAAGTACAGCAGTTAGCTGGTCTATAGACTGGAAATAATCGGTGTTTTCACCCCATGTATAACCCGATGCCAGAGAATCTATGGCTTCTGCTGTAATGTTAGCAGTTTCATTCTTCTCTAATATATTCACAGAGTCTTTATCACTTATATCTCGTCCGTTAAACGATGTAAGTCTAAGTTCAGGTGAAGGATGGAAATACGTAATACCCGCTTTTGGAG
>CAYFRV010000254.1:0-4472 GCA_964345495.1 uncultured Bacteroidales bacterium
TCCTCCTTTAGGTGTAGCCCCACTGCCAATTTTACTGGTTATCTCTTTTAACCTAACACTATGCCAACTATCATTATTCTTCCCAAACACCTCATCCAGCTTACTCTGAAACAACTCGCGGGCGTTTTCGATGTTTTTTTCGATGTTGACTTTGGCCTGGTCGATGGCTGCAAAGGCTTTGTCTAATAGGGCAACGATTTGCTTTTGCTCGGAGAGTGGGGGGGTGGGGATTGCTATTTCTTTAAGAACTTTTACTGAAGCTATATTCTTTATTGCTGCACCCTTTGAATATTTTGAGATATTTGAAAGAAAATTTTCACTATTTAACCAGTATTTTAAATAGTAAGCATCTAGTTTTGTTTTCGGAGAAATTTTTAATAATGCCTGATTTATTATACCTCTCTTGATATTTGAAGGTACTATTGCAATCTTGCCCATTGTTCCAGAACAACTCATAATTAAATCACCTGGAAATATTTCAAATCTTTTCATTTCATCGAACTTTTCTTCATCGATAAAATATCTAATATCATAAAATTGATTATTTATTGCATGCTGTTGTTCATAAACTGCATAACCATCACTTTTAAAAAAACTTTTCTTCAAACTACCACCGAAAGGGCCTCTTACTAATTTACAAAGTTCTCCTAACTTAATTAATGGATATGTATTCCTCATATCAACTCCTTTAATGATTTCAGGATGGTGTTGGTTTCTTTGTCCAGTTGTTCCATTTCGTCCAGTATCTCTTTGGGACTGCGCAGTGGGTCTTCTTCCGGGGTGTTGGGGTTTTTTACGGAGAGGTCGTAGGTTTCCTCATCCAGGTCGGCTATCTTAAAATTCCAGCTATGTTCGGTTTCCGGCTTTTGGGGCTGGAGCTTGATGAACTCCTTCATGTCGTCATCGTTCAGGGGACTGGTCTTGCCCAGTGTTCTGCCGGGATCCAACTGGTAGTACCAGATGTTTTTGGTGGGTTCGCCCTTCTGGAAAAATAGTACCACGGTTTTTACACCGGCCCCGAGGAACGTATTTTGTGGCATATCCAGGATGGTATGCACGTTGCATGTTTCCAGCAGGTATTTGCGGAGACTGGCAGAGGCATTGTCGGCATTGCTCAGAAAAGTGTTTTTAATAACCACGGCAGCCCGGCCGCCTGCTTTCAGGCTCTTTATAAAATGCTGCAGGAACAGGAAGGCGGTCTCCCCGGTTTTAATGTCAAAATTCTGCTTCACCTCTTTGCGCTCCTTGCCTCCGAAGGGTGGATTGGCCAGTATCACATGGTAGCGGTCTTTTTCCTGTATCTGCCGCACGTCTTCTCCCAGCGTATTGGTATGGATCAGGTTGGGCGCTTCAATGCCGTGCAGGATCATGTTCATAATGCCAATGACATAGGCCAGGTTCTTTTTCTCTTTTCCGGTAAAGGTCTTTTCCTGGAGTTTTTTCAGGTTGGAGGTGGTTTTCTCCATGCGGCCATATATGTAATCAAACGCCTCACACAGGAAACCACAGGACCCCGCTGCGCCGTCGTAGATGGTCTCGCCAATCTGCGGGTCGGTTACCTGTACCATCGCCCGAATGAGCGGACGTGGTGTATAATATTGTCCGCCATTCCTTCCGGCATTGCCCATGTTCTTAATTTTGGTCTCGTAGAGGTGGCTCAGCTCATGCTTTTCCTTCTGCGTCTGAAACTCCAGCTCATCCACCAGGTTGATAACCTCCCGCAGGTTGTACCCGCTCTGTATCTTGTTTTTCAGTTCGCCGAAAATCTCACCAATCTTGTATTCGATGGATTGCGGATTGTCAACCGACTTCTGCTTGAACTTTTCGAGGTAGGGAAAAAGCTTGTAATCGACAAACTGCACCAGGTCAGGACCCGTTAACGCCTTGTTGTGGTCCAGCGTGCCATCTTTCTTTTTGGGCGCTGCCCATTTCTCCCAGCGAAATTCCCCGTCGATGATGTATTCGTACGGTTCTCCTCTCAGCTCCGCTTCCTCGGCTTTTTCTTTTTCCAGTTCATCGAGGTACCGCAAAAACAACACCCAGGAAGTCTGCCCGATATAATCCAGCTCACTATCCGCCCCGGCATCCTTCCAAAGCACATCGTCAATATTCTTAAAAGTCTGTTCAAACATGGGTTATAAAATAAATTTGTAAAACATTCGTCCTACAAATTTAAAAGAATTAGGGGGAGTTGGTGTGGAAAAGTTTGGGGAAATGAGATTTGTTTATAAAATCACCGGGTTCTGGTCGGGAGAATAATCGCCGGGTTGCTTATCATTTGTTAATGCTTTGTAATTTATTACACTACCTAACATTTTTACTGAATCTTGCAACTCTTTTAGCTGTTCATTTTGTTGCTTTAAGCGTTGATTATTAATCACATATCCCTTGAGCAAATATTGCTTTAATATTTTATTAGCCCATTTCCTAAATTGAATTCCTCGCTTTGAATTCACTCTGTAGCCAACCGAAATTATTGCATCAAGATTATAAACCTTAACCTTTCTTTTTACTTGTCTGTTTCCTTCTTTTTGAAGTACCGAGGATTCCTCGGCAGTTACAAATTCCTCTAATTCACCAGATTGATAGATGTTTTTGAGGTGTAGCCCGATTGTATCAATGTCTTTTTCAAATAATTGAGCCATCTGTCTCTGCGATAACCAAACAGTTTCATTTTCAAATTTTACTTGAATTTCTGTTTGTCCATCATCAGTTTGATAAATTTTTATATCTGAGCTCTCCATAAATTCATTTTTTCTCAAATATACAAATCCTAATTTTCATATATACAATGCACAATCGTTACGTTTTAATGCATGGCAAACGTTATGCAATATGCGTAGGCCGGGATTTCAAAGCTCCAACTTATCAAACCGTTACAATTTTGAGCAAATGTACAAAACTTTAAATTACCCACAGCACCTGGCTTACGTATATTGCGTGTTAGCAATAGTTATTCCTTCGTCGCCAACATTATCCAATATCCTTTTTGATAATCGGCTCCTGTATAATACAAATATTGTTCTCCGGTGCTTTCATCAATTGTTATCTGTGCTGCAATGATTTCATCTTTCTCCAATGGGGCACCGGCTTGTTTCAAAATTGGTTCGCTATCAGCATTCCATGGCCCAAACGGATGTTTTGCCGTAGCGTAAAAAATGGCTTCCCTGTTTTCATAATCGCCGGTGCTTACTGCGATAAAGCTTCCTTCGGGGGTTTTTGTTACCTGGCCTTCCATTCCTATTGGGGTATCAACCAATTGAAAATCTGTCCAGGTATGTCCTTCATCTGTTGATTTGGCTCCAATCATCCATACTTCCGTTACTTCGTTAGGATGAGCATTCCATCCAATAAAAACGATATATAATTCACCTTCATGTTCCATTATACTTGGTGATGTAATACAATAAACATTCTTTCCGGCAATTATTCCTTTGGGTATTATGGGTTGTGGATATTGATAGTATTCTCCGGTTAAAGCATCTGCTTCTGCAAGAAAAATTTGAGACTCGTAGGTGGCTTCGTTTACATATCCAATATAATAAAACTGGTGTTTACCTGTTGATGATTTCCTGTAAAATGCCGTCTCTTTGCATACATCAGTTCCGGCAGAATTGGGTTCATAAAGCAGTGGTTTTACTTTTTCCCAATCAGTCCATGAATTACCGGTTGCGAGTTTAATAGAAACGATTTCGTTAACATCTCCCGTATAAATCATTTTAAGCGATGATTTCTCATCAAAAAACACATGAGCATCACTTGCTACTTCGTACTCGTAGGAAACATTTAATACGGTATCACGAAAGACAGGATTATTATCAAATCTTACCCAACCATTTGGAAAATTATCTGTATTGGGTTCATTTACTTTCTCACAGGATGAGAAAACGATTAACGTAAAAAATAAATATTTGACTATACTTTTCATATTACTTTCGGGTTTTTATATTAATTATTGCTAACATAATCATAAAACCAATTGCATTAATACTCCAATATTTTTTATTTCCTGTGCTATATTTACCAATACTAAAATAAGCATTACTTTTTAAAAAGCAGCAAAAATTATTCATTAAATGTCATGATATCAATCTGTTCAGGGTGTCCATTGACGGGTTACAGGGTGTCTATCGACAGGTTATAGGGTGTCAGTCGACAGGTTACAGGGTGTCTACCGACGGGTTACAGGGTGTCCATTGACAGGTTACAGGGTGTCTGTCGACAGGTTACAGGGTGTCTATCGACAGGTTATAGGGTGTCAGTCGACAGGTTACAGGGTGTCCATTGACAGGTTACAGGGTGTCTGTCGACAGGTTACAGGGTGTCTACTGACAGGTTACAGGGTGTCTACCGATGGGTTTTAGGGTGTCTATCGACGGGTTGCAGGGTGTCTGTCGACAGGTTTTTGGGGTTCATCGACAGGTTGGAAGGGTTGCCATTAGGGTAAAAACGTGTTTTATAAAAAAATCCCT
>CAYFRV010000255.1:0-3187 GCA_964345495.1 uncultured Bacteroidales bacterium
ATTTATATAACAATCACCACCTTAACATAAGATATGAGAAAAATCATTGAAAGCCTGAAAATATTGTGAAAAATTTGGTTAATAATTAATTAACATTACTTAACTTTGCCATCAAAATCAATGCGAACAAAAAGGATAACGTATTGAAAAACTGATGGATGCATATAAAATAGAGATCTGTTTTATATGCATTTAAAATTTATAAAAGTTCCTTCAAACCAATCTTTAAACTTTTTCTAAAATGAAATTGATATGAGTAAAAAAACAGATGTCATCGAACGAGAAGATGTCGTTGTGCGTTTTGCAGGCGATTCGGGTGATGGCATGCAATTAACCGGAACCCTGTTTTCAGATACTTCAGCTTTTATCGGAAACGATCTTTCAACTTTTCCCGATTACCCCTCGGAAATCAGAGCTCCACAGGGTACAATCGGCGGGGTTTCAGGATTCCAGGTACATTTTGGGCACAAACAGGTGAATACTCCTGGTGACTACGCAGATGTACTTGTAGCTATGAACCCTGCAGCTCTCAAAGCAAATGCTAAATGGGTAAAAACCGGTGGTACCATCATTGTTGACGAAGATAGCTTCACCGAAAAATTTTTACAAAAAGCCGGCTACGAAACTAATGATCCGGTCACAGAAGATAAGCTTGATGGATACAATGTCATCAAAGCTCCAATAACTACATTAACCAAAGAGAGTTTAAAAGATGTCGGATTAGATCCCAAAAGCATCCTAAGAAGTAAAAACATGTTTGCTTTGGGTATGGTTTATTGGCTATTTGGAAGACCTTTAAAATATACCGAACAATTTTTTGAAAGGAAATTCAAGAATAAACCCAAAGTCATTGAAGCCAATAAGAAAGTTCTTGAGGCTGGTTATAATTATGCAGAGACAGTAGAACTACTAACTCCGACCTACCAAATCAGTCCGGCTGAAATTGAAAAGGGTACATACAGAAACATAGACGGAAATAAAGCAACTGCATGGGGTTTTATTGCCGCAGCAGAGAAAGCTAACCTGAAATTATTCTGCGGCTCCTATCCTATTACTCCGGCTTCCGAAATTTTACAAGAACTATCAACAAGGAGAGATTTCGGAGTCAAAACATTTCAGGCAGAAGATGAAATTGCCGGTATTTGTACAGCCTTAGGAGCAAGCTTTGCAGGATCCTTAGCTGTTACCACAACTTCAGGCCCCGGCTTAGCACTTAAGTCTGAGGCAGTTGGACTGGCAGTAATGGCAGAACTACCTCTTGTAATTGTTGATGTTCAGCGTGGAGGCCCTTCAACAGGACTACCAACCAAACCCGAACAATCAGATTTATTGCAGGCTCTATACGGCAGAAATGGCGAAAGCCCCGTAGTGGTTATAGCAGCTACCACACCAAGCAACTGTTTCCATTATGCTTTTACAGCAGCTAAAATATCTGTAGAACATATGGTTCCGGTAATTCTGCTGACAGATGGATTCATTGCCAATGGATCCCAACCATGGAAAATTCCTGCAATGTCCGAATACCCCGAAATTAAAGCTCCAATCGTGTCAAAGGATGAAAAGAACTGGATGCCTTATGCCAGGGACCCTCAGAAGTTATCCAGGACCTGGGCAATACCGGGCACACCTGGTTTTGAACATCGTATTGGCGGACTGGAAAAAGACGAATTAAAAGGTTCCGTTTCTCACGATCCTCAAAACCATGAAAAAATGGTTAATTTAAGAGAGGAGAAAGTTCAAAAGGTTGAAAATTACATTCCGGAACAAACAGTTGATGGCGATGAAGAAGGTGATTTATTAGTTGTAGGTTGGGGCGGAACATTCGGACATCTCAAAACTGCAGTGGACGAATTACGAAATGATGGTTTTAATATTAGCCTGGCTCATTTTAATTATATCAAACCTCTGCCCAAAAACACCGGTGAGGTATTAAGTAAATTTAAACAGATACTGGTTTGTGAACTTAACAAAGGACAATTTGCAGACTATCTGAGAATGAATTTTCCTAAAAACGAATATCTGAAATACAATAAGGTTCAAGGTCAACCCTTTACCACTATTGAAATTAAGGAACACATTAAAAAACTCCTGGAGGGTTAATTATGGCTGAAAATAAAAATAATACCGATAATAAACTTACAGCAAAAGATTTTAAAAGCGACCAGGAAGTTCGCTGGTGCCCTGGATGTGGTGACCATGCAATCATGGCTGCCATTCAAAAATCGCTTCCTGAAATGGGACATCCTAAAGAAAACTTTGCATTCATCTCAGGAATTGGATGTTCTTCCAGGTTTCCCTATTACATGGATACCTACGGTTTTCATAGCATTCATGGTCGAGCGGCTGCAATTGCCTCAGGTACAAAAACATCGAATCCAGAGTTAAGTGTCTGGCAGGTTACCGGAGACGGCGACTCACTAGCTATTGGCGGCAATCATTTTATTCATACAGTACGTAGAAATATCGACATAAATATTGTCATTTTCAATAATGAAATTTATGGACTGACAAAAGGACAATACTCTCCCACTTCAAAGCTTGGAGCCAAAACTAAAACTTCTCCTTACGGAACAATTGAGAATCCTTTTCACCCGGGAGAATTGGTTATCGGTTCACAGGGAAAATTCTTTGCCCGGTCAGTGGATAACAATATAAAATTAAACCAGGAAATATTCCTTGAAGCTGAAAAGCACCAAGGGACAAGCGTGGTTGAAATTCTTCAGAACTGTGTTATCTACAACGACAAAACGCATGCTGTAATTGCCGATAAAAAATACAAGGACGACAGACAGCTTGTGTTAAGGCATGGAGAAAAAATGATCTTTGGAAGTGAGAGAAACAAAGGAATTGTACTGGACGGATTAAAACTCAAAGTAGTTGAAATCGGAAAAGATGGATACACAGAAGATGATATTCTTGTTCATGATGCTAAAGAACCGAACCCGGGAATACATCAAATGCTTGCAAATATGAGGTATCCTGAATATCCTGTTGCAGTAGGAGTAATACGCAATGTGGAATCAGATACTTATGAGAGGAAGATGGAAGAGCAAATTAAGCAGGTACAGGAAGAATCAGAATACAAGTGTGTAGACGATCTGCTTAACAGCGGAAGCACCTGGGAAGTGAAGTAAAGTTAATCCATTCATAATATAGAAAGAGGGTATTTTTGAATAGAATACCCTCT
>CAYFRV010000255.1:3287-4406 GCA_964345495.1 uncultured Bacteroidales bacterium
CATGAAAATCAAAATACTCCCTCATTAAATTTGCAGTCAAACACGAGTGTGCAGGCAGCACTCCGATAAAATCGCCTGTTTTAAACTCCAGAAAAGCTTCAGGTGTCACGGAGATTGTTCCGTGTTCCTGGGATACTTTTGTGAGCAACATTTTATTATCGGGAAATCCCCAGCCTTTATCACTTAAATTTACTGCATAACCATAAATATTCTTGTCTCCTTCAATAAATGTATCTTTTGAAAAATGAACAGCACCACCAAAAATAACCATTTCATTTCTGTCACGATGCATTGAAACAATAGGACATGCAACACTTATAGCAATATCAGAAAGATTACATGCCCCTAACTTATATTGTTGAAGATCATAAAAAATAAAATTTCCGGGCCTTATTTCATCAACTCCCTCAAAATCATCGGCAAGACTACAAGAGGGCGTATCTCCTATTGATATAAGTAAATCTTCTTTTACAGAACTCAAAGTTTCCCGCACCTTTTTCATTCTGTTTTTAGATTCTACATGAATATCAATTATTTCTGAGACAGAATTTGCTTTATAAGTTTGACCCGAGTGACAAAGTATACCTTTTAAATTGAGCTTTTCTTTCCCTTTAACAGCATGAGCTATTGCCTGTAACTCCTTTTGATTATCCCAAACGACGCCGGTGCGTTTATTACCTGTATCAATCTTAATAAAAACATCAACTTCATGAGAAAGATGTTCAGCCAAAAAATCCACGCTTTCAATATTTAAAACAGTCAATGAAAGTTTAATTTTCTGTGAAAGTTTATTGATTTCATCAATCTCATTAATGTTCACAGGGAAAGCAATCAAAATATCATCCCATCCAAAGCGCATAAAATATTCGGCCATATCCACAGAAGAGACCGTGATTTTATCAATGCCCAGTTCGCTATACCACGCTCCAATCATACCGGACTGATGAGTTTTAAAATGTGGCCTGAACATCAGATTTTGATTACGTGCCTTTTGATACATGGCTTTCAAATTCATTTTAGCCGTATCCGGGTCGACTAACATTGTAGGTTTTTTTAATATCATAAAAATATATCTTTTACAAATTTCAAATTGTTTTATCCTGAATTATTCAGCTTAAG
>CAYFRV010000256.1:0-4392 GCA_964345495.1 uncultured Bacteroidales bacterium
ACAGAAGCCTAACAGCCAATTTTCTCCTGTCAGATCATTTTCAACAGTTTTGCTACTCTGTATAATTCCGTTATGCCCCAGGCCTGAGCGTAGCAGCCTTTTTGAAGATGTGGGTAATCTCCGTCAAGTATTTCCGGTAGCTGATTGATGCACCCTGAATTAAATAATAGCATTGATGTTGAGAGTATATCTCCAGCTTTGTAGATAGCTTTTTCTCCGTGAACTTTTACCAATGCCTCACAATAAGAAGGAAACGGCCATGTCCACGCTGTACCGTTATGGTATGCCGGTTTTCTCGAAGTATCCTCTTCCCCTGAATATTTACCCATGTAAGGATGCGCAGGATTGTTGATCAATTCACCCTGGTAGTAAACAGGTAGTTCATAGCCGGTCTGTCTGTCGGCTAATGTGCGGATTGCCCCCGGGATAATTAATTCCTGACATGCTGATAGAATTTCTTGGCAAACATCAATATCTTCAATTGCCCCGAAAGTAACAGCAAATAATTGGTTGGGCCTTAAGTGATCATCCGGTGTTGCTTCTTTTGCAGGTTGATATCCTTGTGTGTGAAGGCAGTCGGAAAGAAATATGTGTTTTGTTGAACGTTGACTGTTGGTTTTTTTGTTTACTGGAAAATAAGTACTGATAGAGCGCTGAACTTTTTGATACAGATCACTCCATTGTTTTTCTTCCGGGAAAATTGATGCGAGCATTTTAAGCGTATGAAACCATAATGCCTGAATTTCAATCGGGTAACCTTCTCTTGGAGTTCCGGCAGGATGATTTGTGTCCATCCATGTGAAATGTGTGGGACTATAGATCAAAGCGCTTTCCGGGTCCATTTTTATTCCGTTAGGTGTTTGGTTTATGTAATGGTGAGCTATTGAACGTAAAACTTCTTTTAATTTTCTCCCGTTACAGTCCATGTCAGTGATAATGTCCTTTTCCTGTCTTAATAGATCTCCAGCCGCCACAAACAACCAAAGCGGTGCATCGGAAGTATCCCTGTTTGAGGTATCTCCGCCGCGGATAAGGTTTGGTAGTGTTCCTTCTTTTTCGAATGAAGCAAATTCTTTGATGATACTTTTTGCATCGTCATTAAAACCAGCCGAAATAATTCCCCTCAGGCAGATTAATGTATCTCTACCCCAGTCTGTGAACCATGGATAACCGGCAATAACTGTTTTGTTGGAGTTCCGTTCCACAATAAATTTCTTTATGGATCGCCTTAACACTTTTTCAGTATCATGAATTTCCGGCAAAAATCCGATGTCTGATTTTACGTTATGGCGCAATTTGCTTAAATGATCAATGTTTTTTTTCAGTCCTGCTGCAGCATAGATAAAAGATTCTTCGTTGGCTTTCAGTGAAAAAGTGAAATAGCCCGGACTAAACAGGTCGCTTTCTCTGTCCATTCCTCTTTCTTCTTCTACAGGGTGATGAACCATGTATTGCCATTCGTCTTCTCTTGTAAAAGTTCCTTTTTTAATGTCGATTATTAGTGCATTTTCTTTATCTCTGAAAATGAAGCCCTGTTGATCATTTTCTGTATTTTTTGGCCATGTGTGTTCTGCACCGGTAAAAGCTTTTGTCACTTCATGATGATTGCGGTTTTCAATATCCGGGCGAATAATGATTGTTACTGCCTGATCTGCGGGAGGAGTTGAAATATCCGTTTTATTTAACCTTTTGAGTTTTATGGTTAATAAATTTTCATTCTCATCGAATTTGTATTTCAGGGTTATTGGTGCATGTAAGCCACCGCCAACAGGCATTTCAAAGTAATACTCTGTTGTGTTTTGGTAGTGTTCAAATGATTTCTGGTATTCTTCTGTAATTGCTCTGGAAAATCCTTTGAACACCGTCCAGCCCCTGATACGTGTCAGCATAATGTGCCTGTCTTCCGGATATTCTTCGTTCATATTGGCAGATATCATTCCGTCATATTTGCTCTGAATATTGGAAAAAGCACCCCTTAGGGTTGATATCCCGTTTTTCTTGTTGACTGCAAGTGATATAAGTGATTGATTGTTCTGAATATCATATTGATTAAACTTATTTTTGTTGCTGAAAAGATCCTCTTTACATGCTATTAAGAGATGCGCAGTTTCTTTTATTACTTCTGTTTCATGAAAGATTTCTATATAAAATTGAAGCCGGGGAACTGATTCTTCAAAAAGTTGTGAAGGTATAATTGAAACGAAATTTTCACCTTCCGGATGATAGCTTTCACCACTGGTAATTGTTTGACCCCGGTTTTTCAATTTGTAACGGAACATCTGTTTAGCCTGAATTAGGAGTGGAGTGTTTCTGGGTATAATAACCTCTCTTTTGCAATCATGTGGATATTGCCATTTTATTACGGGTGGCCTTTCTTCAAAATTTGAAAAGAAAAATTGATACGCATCCTTTTTAAATTCCTGAATTTTGGCTTCAATAAAATTTTCGGATAAGCTTTCATTTGAAAATAATTGTATCAGTTGCTTTTTAAGACTTCTTTCAGCCTTTTCTTTCTTACTGCGCTCACTTGGTTTGTCGTCAGAAATTACCTCCAGGTAGCGCTCATCATTTGTCATTGCGATTATCTGAAAGGGCTCCAGATCAATTCGGTAATCCTTTTCATTGTCTTTTAGTTCGATGTCTTTTCTGGTAATCAGGTCGATGTGAGTGTTGGAAAAATGGTTTCCCATTTCTTTGTCAATGTGAACATTGTTTTCAGTATTGGAAAGATTTGCAATAACTGCCAATTTATCTTTTTCCTGAACAGACTCTCGCATATATGCAATACTGTTATTAAAGCTGGTATGCATTTTTATGATTCGGCTTCCACTTTGGAAACAGGGATGTGTTTTGAGAATAGCATTGAGAAGTTTGATGAAATGTGCCTGGTTTTCCTTATTCCCCCAATTCATTGAGGTCAATCGATGGACGTCTATTTTTTCATCGGCAAACCATTCTACTCCGCATGTAATGGCAAAAGTGCCTGTGTCAGAAAGTAGCGCAGTAAGCCCGTTTCTTAGCCGGGAAAATGATCTGGAAACGGAGGCTAATCTGACGTTATCATGTGTTTCCGAAAAATTGATCAAAGGGCCTTTCTTTAACGATGTTTTTGAGAACTCACTCATATACCAGTCCATTTCTTCCTGGCTATAATTTTGGAACATCTCTGAGTACGCCCAATTCAGGTTACAATTAGTGAGTAATTTTTCGGTGGTTTCTATTTTTCCTCCCAGACCTTCCAAAAGAAAGATGGTTTCGGGATATTGATTCCGCACTTTGCTGGTAATGTATTTCCATGCATTTTGAGGGATCATATATCCTGCATCGCATCTGAAACCGTCGACTCCTTTATCGCACCAGAAAAGAAATACATCAGCCATGTATTCCCATAAACCCTTTTTTGAGTAATCAAGCTCGGAAAGATCACTCCATGTTACGCCCCAGGCGCCCGGGGAAATAAATTTTCCTTTATTGTCTTTTAAAAAATAATCGGGGTGGTGTACTTGCAATTGAGATGCCCATCCGGTGTGGTTTGCCGGGATGTCTATGAACAATTTGGCGTTTTTTGCATGCACTGCATCAATTAGTTCTGTGAATTGATGAATTGGAGTGGTTTGCTTATCAAATTCAGCCAGAGCAGGGTCTACATTATAAAAATCAAGTGAAGCATAAGGGCTGCCAAGCAATCCCATTCTTGCATAAGTGGTTGGTACGGGATGAATCGGCAATAACATAATTATGTCAAATCCCAGCTCATCAATGATAAAGTCGGTTTTTTCAATAAGATTTCTGAATTTTCCTGATTCCGGAATTATTATAAGTTTGTCACCGGATGGTGAGTAATTTGCCAGACTGTCATTAATTTGGTTTATCTTTTCTTCTTCCAGGAACAATCTTACAAAGGCACAGTAAATTGAATTGCCGATAGTGGTATTTGCGGGTTCTACTTTTATGTAAAGGTTTTCGCCATCGGGCCAGACAGGTTCATTGCTGTCATCAGGAATAAAACAGGCCTTTGCTTCGAAATAACCGACAGATGCAAGTGGTAGTTCTATTATAAAGGTGTCTGAACTTTTCTGAAACATTGGAAAATCTCCCCATTCCTGGTAACGTCGGGGGATATTTTGTTCAGTTTTCTCAATTATTTCATCCCTCTTTTTATTCGGGTGAAATAAATTGGTTCTTAACAAGGCTCTTCCTTTATTTTCTGAGGATAGCCTGAGTTCTATGGTGATAAAATCTCCCTCCCGGTATATTATTTCAGTTCCGGGGTTAGGCTTTTGTTCAACGTAAAAATGCATTCTTTGTAATTAATGAATTGGGAAATTATTTATAAAAGTACAACAATTTCAGATGATTGTCGACTTTTTGAGATGCAATTTATTGTAAATA